>JAODMA010000308.1 GCA_025464545.1 Arthrobacter sp.
CAGGTCCGCTTCCACCCCGTCCTTGATCAGGCCCGGGTCCAGGCCCAGCTCATGGGAGGTGTCATGCAGCTGCTCATGGATGTTGATGATCAGCCGGTCATCGGTCTTGGCGGACTGCACGGTCCACTGCTCGACCACACCGACTTCGACGTCGATCTCGTCCGGGGTGGAGACCCGCAGCGATGCCGGGGGACTCATCCAGTTCAGCGGCTTGTAGGATCCCCCGTCCGAGTGGACCAAAACGGAGCCGTCCGCCTTGACCAGCAGGAGGCGGGTGGCCAGCGGAAGATGGGCTTTGAGCCGGCCGACATAATCGACGGAGCACCGGGCTATGACTAAACGCACCCGCCCAACACTACCGTCTGGGGGGAGCGGGAGGCATCCGGACTGGGGCAGAATGGAAGCATGCCCCGCTCCAACCGCCCCCGACGCGCCGTCTCCGGAAGAACAGTTTCCGGAAGCACAGGCGCCGGAAAGGCTGCCAGGCCGGGAGCCAAGCACGGGCCGCAGCCCGAGCTGGACCTGGAACGCGCCCGCTCGGGCTTCGCCCGGCGGGAGAGCGCGCCGGACGGCGAATGGATGGTCCGCGCGATCACTGCCAGCCGGGCCGGGAAGAGCTATATCTGCCCGGGGTGCAACACCCCCGTGCCGCCGGGAGTGGCGCACCTCGTGGTCTGGTCGCAGGACCACATTTTCGGTGAGGCGGCCGGGCTCGCCGAGCGCCGGCACTGGCATTCGAACTGCTGGACCTCACGCAGCTACCGGTATCGCTAAGCTGGTCAGCATGACTCCTGACCCCGCCGGTTTTGACCCCGCGTCGTACGTTTTCAGCCAGCCGTCCGCGACGACGGCGATCCGCGCGTCCACCGTGCTTCCGGCGCACCGCGAAAACGTGGAACTCCGCACAGCGGACGGCCACAAGCTGGTCGGCGAACTGGCCTTGCCGGAATCCGGCGGGATCCGGGCAACCCTGATTACCCTGCATCCCCTGCCGACACACGGCGGGTTCATGGATTCCCACGTCTACCGGAAGGCGTCCTACCGCCTGCCCGCTCTGGCCGGCATCGCCGTGCTCCGGTTCAACACCCGCGGCACCGCCTCGGCCCGGGGGACCAGCACGGGCGAATTCGAGGAGGGCATCGGCGAACGCCTCGACGTCGAGGCGGCCGTACACTTTGCCGTGGAGCGCGGCCTGCCGAACCGCTGGCTGGTGGGCTGGTCCTTCGGAACGGAGCTGGCCCTGATGTACGGTGCGAGCGAACCGGTGGCGTCCGAGGTGGAGGGCGCCATCCTGCTCTCGCCGCCGCTGCACCGGGCCACCGACGCGCACCTGTTGGCATGGGCGGACTCCGGCAAGCCGCTGAAGGTGCTGGTGCCGGAGCATGACGAGTACCTCCAGCCGGCCGCCGCGGCGGAGCGGTTCAGCCTGGTGCCGCAGGCCCGCGTCGTGGGGGTCGAGGGCGCCAAGCACCTGTGGGTGGGGGAGAAGTACGCCGGCCGGGTCCTGAACGAGATCGTGGACGAGGTCCTCCCCGGTGGAGCCGGCAGCACTGACGGAACGGCCGCCCGGCTGCCGCAGGAATGGGACGGCCCGGTGGCCACGGCCCACGCCTGAGGCCGCGTCCGCTACGTCAGTGGTTGTCCTGGCGGACGATGAAGATTTCCTTCACCAGCAGCATGACCGCGGCGGCGGTGGGGATCGCGATCAGCGCACCGAGGACGCCGAGTACGCTGCCGCCGGCAATCACCGAGATGACAGCCACGGCGCCCGGGACGGCGACGGCCTTCTGCATGACGCTCGGCGAGATGAAATAGGCCTCAAACTGAAGGTAGGCGAAATAGCAGATCGCGTAGACGACCGCCGTCTGCCAGCCGGCGGTCAATGCGATCAGCGTCACGATCACGCCGGCGATCATGCCCCCGACCAGCGGAATGAAGGCCAGCAGCGCCACGACAAACGCGAGCAGCACGGCAAACGGGACGCCGATGATCGTCATCACGATGAACGCGAAGGTGGCGTTCAGCAGGGCGACGACGGCCTGTCCGATCACGTAGTTGCCGACCGAACCGGTGATCTCCTCGGAGAGGGCCTCGACCCGGGCGCGCCGGGACCGCGGCGCCAGCCGGTAGCCCCATTTCTTCATGGCAGGCAGGGCGGCCAGGAAGTAGAGGCTCAGGACCAGCACGATCAGCGCCCCGAACAGTCCGTTGGCCACGGTGGAGCCGAAGCCCACGACGCCGCCGAAGATGCCGCCCATGGCTTCCGGGTCATTGACGAACTTTTCGAGTTCCTGGGTAATCCGGTCCCGCACGCCGAACTGGTTGTCGACAGTGCGGAAGAAGTCCGAATCAATGAAATCCTGGATCCAGCGCGGTGCCTGCTGCACGATCTGGGTCACCTGCTGGACAATCGTGGGGATGAGGGTGGCGAAGAACCCGGCCACCGCAAGGGTCAGCGTGGAGACGGCGATCAGGATGCCGGCGGCCCGGGGGACCCTGTTTCGTTCCAGCCAGCGCACCACAGGGTCCAGGCCCAGGGCGATAAACAGGGCCGCCACGATCCACAGCAGCAGTTGGGTGGTGTTGGAGCCGATCCAGTACAGGAGCAGGGCGGCGCCCACGCCGACGGTCCCCATGAACCCGATGTAGAGCGGGTGCTGGGATGAGATGCGGGGTCCCGGATTGCCGAATCGGGCGCTGGTCTCGGTTTCCGGGGCGGCTTCCTCCAGAAGCTCCGGCGGCATTTCGAACCGGAGCCGGGGCTGGGCGCCGGGGAGGGGCTGGCGCAGGCGGCGCGCCACTGCGATCAGGGCACCAGCCACTGCTGCCCGGCGGTTCGAGACATGCTCCTGGGGTGCGCGTTCCCTGGCTCCGGATTCCTGGCGTTCTTCCTGTCCTGCGGGGGACGAATCCGTATGTTCACTCACTGCGCTGAAAGCCCTTTATCTCTGGTTATCCCCTGTGGAGCCGCGGTCGCGGGCCGGATGTGATGATCAACGCAAACACTATCAGCAGGCTTGTTACCGCGCGGTTCTTCGGCCTTGCGGTCCCGGGGCGAAGGGCTTGACAAATCCACCGACCTGACTGACGGGTAACAAATTGGTTACCATTGAATCTAAGTGTCCGCTGATGATAGGTAATATTTTGCGTTTCAAGACTGCAGTTGCACTAGTGCTGCTCGGCCTCCTGACACTGCTGGCGGGAATCGGCCAGAAGACGTTCTGGGCCCCGGCCGAGACTGTCACGGCTACCGCCCCCACTGACGCCGCGGCCGCGCCGCTGACCGTTTTCGACGAAAAGCTGCGCACGCTGCATGGCGGCACGGTCAAAATCAATGTCAAGGGGGAGGGCAGCTTCCTGCTGGCCGCCGGCCGGCCGGACGACGTCGACGCGTGGGTCGGGGCGACGGCCCACAACACCGTTTCAGGAGTCTCCGAAGACGGCAAAGCACTGCAGCTGACGCATACCGACGGTGAGGCCACTTCGCCCTCGCCCGCCGGTTCCGACCTGTGGGTCACCACCGAGAACGCCAGCGGTGAACTGAACTACTCGTGGACGCCGCCCGCCGACGGCGACTGGTCGCTTCTGCTCGCAACGGACGGCACCAAGCCTGCCCCCGCGTCGATCACCATGACGTTTCCGAATGACACCTCGACTCCGTGGGCCATCCCGTTCATTGTGCTCGGCTGCCTGCTGATCCTTGCCGGTGGCGCGCTGCTGGTCCTGAAGCCCAAGGCGGGCACCGGAAACGGCAAGGGGGACTCGCCGGCAAGCATGTTCGGCCGCCGCCCGGCGGCCAAGGCCCCCGCCGCCGCAGCCGCCGGGGATGCAAACGGCACGACGTCCGACGTTCCGGCGGCCAAGCCGACGACCCCGGCCGAAAACAGCCTTGCCGCCTGGCGCACCGCGGGACACCGGCTGCGCCGGTCCGGCACGGTCGTTGCAGTGCTGACGGCTTCCGCCGTCGCCGGTTCCGGTGTGGCCGCCCAGGCCAGCCCGACCCCGGCGCCGGTCCCGAGCACCTCCGCCAGCGCCGCGACCCCGCCGGCCGCCGCCGAGCCGGCCCCGGACGCCCCGGTCCACATCGACGCGCAGTTCCCCCGGATCCTGGAACAAGTCGCCGGTGCCTTCGAAGCCGGCGACGCGGCGAAGGATGCCTCCAAGCTCGAGCCGCGCGTGGCGCAGGCGGAGCTCGAAGTCCGCACCCAGAACTACAAAATCCGGTCCCAGGTGGGCGCCTACGAGGCCCGGATGCCGGTCCGGGCCACCAAGCTCCTGACCACCGTGGTCACCAAGAAACGCAGCTGGCCGCGCTCGGTCCTGGCCGTGACGCAGGGTGAAGGCAATGTGGTCCCGCAGTTGCTCACCTTGACGCAGGCGTCACCGCGCGAGAACTACAAGCTGGTTGCCACCACGCCGTTGCAGCCGGGCACCACCTTCCCGTCCATCCCCCGGGACGGCACGGAGACGCTGGCACCCTCCGACAAGACCGGGCTGCTCTACAGCGGCGAGGAAGCACTGGCCGGCCTGGGTGACCGGCTGACCAACGCCGAGTCGCCGTTCAAGGACAAGCTCGTGGAGGGCCAGTCCTCCCCGTACATTGCGGACACACTCGCCTACCAGGCGGACGTGGTCAGCTCCGGCGTCAACGGCACCTTCGCCTTCACCCACAAGGTGGTGCCGGAAAGCGTCGTCGTGTTCCGTGCCGCCGACGGCGGGGCCCTGGTCATGGGGCGGGTGAACTTCTCGCTCGACGGCACACCGAAGGCGGCCGGAGACAAGCTGACGATCGGTGACGACGCGGCAGCCCTGGCGGGCGGGAAGGAAACGAGCACCGGCATGGTCCTCAACTTCGCCGAGTCGATGGCTGTCTACGTTCCGCCGGCCGGCTCCACGGATCCGATGAAGCTCGTGGCCGCCACCCGTGGGCTGGTCGGGGCAGGCTTCAAGTAACCCCACTGCAGCAGCATTAGACCGCGGCCCGGCCGCAGCGGTTCCGCCGCTGCCGCCGGGCCGCTGCCGTCCGGGTGGCGCCGGGCGGGGCCGCAGTGGTTAGAGTGGAGCTATGACTTCGCCAGCTTCCCGCCCGGTCCCGCCAGCTGCCGCCAACCCGCTGAACCTGCGCGGCGCCGTCGACCTCTCTTCCCTTAAGCAACGGCCCCCGGCGCCATCCGCCGCGGCTCCCGCCGGGCCCGGCGCTCCGGCCCATGGGGCCGGCGGTGCGGAGCATCCGTCCCGCCCGCTGCGGGTCGACGTCACCGAGGGCAACTTTCAGGAACTCGTAGAGCTCTCCGCCCAGGTTCCGGTGGTCATCGCACTGTGGGCCGCCTACTCGCCGGAATCCGGCCAGCTCGTGGATACCCTGGCGGAGATCGTGGACAGCTACGCCGGCCGGCTGGTGCTCGGCGCCGCGGACATCGATGCCTTCCCGCAGCTCGCCCAGGCCTTCCAGGTGCAGGCCGTCCCGACCGCCGTCGCGGTGGTCAAGGGCCAGCCGGTACCCCTGTTCCAGGGCGGCGCCGAGGAGCAACAGATCCGGGGCCTGCTCGATGAACTGCTCAAGGTGGCCGCTGCCAACGGCGTGACCGGGCGGATCGGCGCGGGCGGGCCGGGGGCGGACGAGGCTGAGGCTCCGCCGCTGCCGCCGCTGCACCAGAAGGCCTTCGACGCCATAGAGGCCGGGGACTATGCCACGGCTGCCGACGCATACCGGCAGGCCCTGCTGGAGATGCCGGCTGACGCAGACGCCAAGGCCGGACTGGCGCAGGTGGAACTGATGGGCCGCCTCCAGCAGCTCTCCGCCGCGGACACCGAAGCCCTGCGGCGGTCGGCTGCCGACGAGCCGGACAACCTGCAGGCCCAGCTCGGCGTGGCTGATCTCGACGTCGCCGGCGGCCACGTGGAGGACGGCCTGGGCCGGGTCGTATCATTCATCGGCAGGAACTTTGGCCCCGAGCGCGAAACCGCCAGGGTCCGCCTGCTGGAGCTGTTCGACGTCGTCGGCACCGGCGACGAGCGCGTCGCGAAGGCACGCCAGAACCTCGCCCGGGTGCTCTTCTAATGGGGTCAGCGCTCTTCGCCCCGCTGGAACTGCGCGCCCTCCAGCTGCAGCACCGCGGCTGGGTGTCGCCGATGTGCCAGTACAGCTGCGGGCCCGAGACCGGGGAAGGGGTGCCTAACGACTGGCATCTGATGCATCTGGGCTCCTTCGCCACCGGCGGGGCCGCCCTGATCCTGACTGAAGCGGCGGCCGTGAACGCCGCGGGCCGGATCAGCCCGCGGGACGCTGGCCTGTACAACGACGCGCAGGCCGCTGCCTGGGAGCGGATCACCGCCTTCGTGCACCGCCACGGGGCCGCGGGTACCAAGATCGGCACCCAGCTGGCGCATGCCGGGCGCAAGGCATCCTCCTACTGGCCGTTCTCCGGAAAACAGGGGACCGTTCCGGCCTCGGACGGCGGCTGGGACACCGTCGGGCCCAGCGACGGTGCCTTCGACGGCTACGCGCCGCCCTCGGCCATGACACTCGAGGAGATCGACGGCGTGATCGCCGACTTTGCCGCCTCCGCGGTGCGGGCCGTCGACGCGGGCTTCGACACTATCGAACTCCATGGCGCCCACGGCTACCTGCTGCACCAGTTCCAAAGCCCGCTCGTCAACGACCGGACCGACGCCTGGGGCGGCGATGAGGAACGCCGGAACCGGCTGACCCTCGCGGTGGTGGATGCGGTCCGCAATGTCATTCCCGATTCCATGCCCCTGCTGTTGCGGATCTCGGCGTCCGACTGGGCCGAGGGCGGCATCGATGTGGAGGCCTCCGTGCGGATGGCCCGGGCTGCCGCAGAACACGGGGTGGACCTCGTGGACGTCTCCAGCGGCGGGGCGGTGGCCCACCAGAAGATCCCGGTGGGGCCGGGGTACCAGACCGGTTTCTCGGCCCGGATCCGGCGCGAAACCGGCATCCGGACCGGGACCGTCGGGCTGCTGACGTCGGCGGGCCAGGCCGAGCACGCGGTGGCCACCGGACAGGCCGACGGGGTATTCATCGCCCGTGCCGCGCTCCGGGATCCGCACTGGTGGCTGCGTGCCGCGTTTGAGCTGGGGCACGAGCTGGCATGGCCTCCGCAATACGAGCGGGCCCTCCCGCGCCACTCGTTCTAGCGAAGCGGGGCGGCAAACGACCGGGCAGAGTACGCCTTGCGGACGATCCGGATTGCACCCGGCGGAAGTTAGTCTAACGACATGACTATTCAGCCACCGGATCTTTCTGCTCCCGGGAACCGGCCGCTGCCGCCGGTCCCCGCTCTTTCGCTCCGCGGGCTTGCCAAGCGCTTCGGCGACAAAATCGCCGTCAACGGCATCAGCCTGGACGTCCCCGCCGGCTCCTTCTACGGGATCGTCGGACCCAACGGGGCGGGCAAGACCACGACGCTGTCGATGGCCACGGGCCTGCTGCGGCCGGACTTCGGGACTGCACACGTGCACGGCGTCGACGTCTGGCAACACGCCCTCGAGGCCAAGAAGATGATGGGGATCCTCCCTGATGGCGTGCGTCTCTTTGACCGGCTGACCGGCGAACAGCTCGTGAGCTACGCGGGCCTGCTGCGCGGCATGGACAAAGAGGTGGTGGCCTCCCGGGTCCAGGAGCTGCTCTCCGCCCTGGACCTGGGCCAGGACGCCGGCAAGCTCGTGGTGGACTACTCCGCAGGTATGACCAAGAAGATCGCGCTCGCCTCGGCGCTGATCCACGCCCCGCGGCTGCTGGTACTGGACGAACCCTTCGAATCTGTGGACCCGGTCTCCGCGGCTAACATCCGGGACATCCTGGACCGCTACGTCGCCTCCGGCGGCACCGTCATTGTCTCCAGCCACGTCATGGATTTGGTCCAGCGGATGTGCGACCACGTCGCGGTGGTGGCAGCGGGCCGGCTGCTCGCGGCCGGTACCGTGGACGAGGTCCGGGCCGGGGAGTCCCTTGAGGACCGCTTCGTCCAGCTGGTGGGCGGCCGCAGCCAAACGGAAGGGCTGGAATGGTTGCGCACCTTCTGAGGCTCAAGCTCGCCCTGCTGCGCAACAGTGTCCGGCGCAGCCCCTGGCAGCTGGTGGGACTCGGAATCGGTGCCCTGTACGCGCTGGGCCTGGTCGGGCTGGCCGTCGCCGGATTGGTGTTCCTCCGCGGGGCCGACGCCGGCCTGGCCCAGACCGTCGTCGTGCTGGGCGGTGCGGCTGCGCTGCTGGGCTGGGCGATCATCCCGGTGGCTGCCTCGGCCGCGGACCTGACGCTGGACCCGGCACGGTTCACCACCCTGGCCGTGCCGATGCCCCAGCTGCTGACCGGCCTTGCCCTGGGCGGCCTGATCGGCATCCCCGGCATCGCGACCTCCCTCGTGGCCCTGGCAACCGTCGCCACCTGGTCCCGGAGTGTCCCTGCCGCGGGAGGCGCGCTCGTGGGCGCGGTCCTCGGTGTGCTGAGCTGTGTTGTGCTCTCCAAGGTGGTCACCACGGCCACGGCCGGGCTGGCCAGCTCCCGCCGGTTCAAGGACGTCAGTTCCGTGGCCTTCCTGATCCCGCTGGTCCTGCTGGGCCCTCTTCTGGCGGGGATCACCGAGGGGATTGCCGGCTCCGGTGATTTCCTGGCCGTGCTTGCCGGTGCCCTGTCCTGGACCCCGGTTGGTGCGGCCTGGTCCCTCGGCGGTGAGATGGCTGCCGGCGGTTACGGCGCCGCAGCCCTCAAGTTGGTGATCGCACTCGCCACCCTCGCCGGCCTCGCGCTGTGCTGGAAGGTCCTGCTGCAGCGCGCCCTGGTCACGCCGCCGTACGCGGGCACCTCGAGGAAGCGGGCCTCGGGGCTGGGCCTCTTCGGGCTGTTCCCGGCGACGCCGACCGGCGCGGTGACCGCCCGGTCCCTGATCTACTGGCTGCGGGACCCCCGTTACGCCGGCGCACTCGTCGTCGTTCCGCTGTTGCCGGTGCTCCTGCTGTTCCAGGCGGGCCAGACCGGGTCCTACGGCCTGCTCGTCTTTGTCGGACCGCTGACGGCTTTCCTGCTGGCGTGGTCCATCTCCTCGGATGTCTCCTATGACAACACGGCCTTCGCACTGCACCTGGCCACCGGGGTGCGCGGGGTTTCCGACCGTCTTGGCCGGGCACTGGCGTGCCTGCTGTTTGCGCTGCCGGTGGTGCTGGCCTTCAGTGTCCTTCCGTTCCTGTTCAGCGGGGACTGGGACCAACTGCCGGGATTGCTGGGGCTCTCGCTCGGCATCCTGTTCAGCGGTATGGGGCTGTCCTCGGTGGTCTCGGCGCGCTATACCGTCGCCGTCCCACTGCCGGGGGACAGCCCCTTCAAAAAGCCACCGGGGAACGTGGCGCAGACCATGGCCGTGCAGTTCGGCGGCATGGGGGTGCTGCTGCTGCTCGTCGCGCCGGAGATTGTGCTTGTGGTGGCGCAGTTCATCACCGGCAGCGTGGTGCCCGGCTGGATCAACCTGGGCCTCGGCCCGGTCCTGGGCCTGGCGCTGTTCGTTGCCGGCGTCCGGCTGGGCGGAAAGTGGCTGGACGCGCGCGGGCCGGAGCTGCTGGCGCAACTGGTCCTCAACCGGTGACCGGGATAGCCTGCCAGTGAGCGCTCCTTACCGGGCGCAGCAGCAGCGCACACGAGGAGAAGGGCACGGACATGGAAGTCGTTATCCTTCCCGGCAGCAAGGCGATTGCCGCGCTCGCCGCGGACGCGATCGAGGCGCTGCTGGGGCGCAAGCCGGACTCCGTGCTGGGCCTGGCCACCGGCTCGTCCCCGCTGCCCGTCTACACCGAACTCGCGCTGCGACACGAGCGGGATGGCCTGGACTTCAGCCAGGTCCGGGGATTTGCCCTCGACGAATATGTGGGGCTGCCGGCCGGGCATCCGGAATCCTACCGCGAGGTCATCCGGCGTGAATTCACCGAGCGGGTGAACATCAGTCCGGCCAACGTCCACAGCCCGGACGGCGCGGCGGCCGACATCCCCGCGGCCTGCCAGGCCTACGAGGACGCGCTCCGGGAAGCCGGGGGAGTGGACCTGCAGCTTCTTGGAGTGGGCACGGACGGCCACATCGGCTTCAACGAGCCGGGATCGTCCCTCGCGTCCCGGACCCGGATCAAGACGCTGATTGAGCAGACACGCCGGGACAACGCGCGGTTCTTCGGCAGTCTGGCCGAGGTACCCCACCACGTCGTTACCCAGGGGCTGGGAACCATCCTGGACGCCCGGCATGTGATTCTTATCGCGACCGGGGCGCAGAAGGCGCAGGCCGTCCGTGACCTGGTCGAAGGCCCCGTGGCCGCGATCTGTGCGGCCTCCGTGCTGCAGCTGCACCCGCACGCCACGGTCCTGGTGGACGAGGCCGCCGCGTCCTCGCTGAGGCTCGCCGACTATTACCGGCACAGCTATGACCACAAGCCGTCGTGGCAGGGCCTGTAGCACACCGCCTTCAGGATTCCGCCGTTGTCGGGTCGCAATCCTGTCCGTTCCAGCGGCTAAGATAGGTCCCATGACAAGCATGACCGATCCTCTCGAAAACGACCCGATGCGCGAGCTCTCCGGAGCCGGTACGTCGACGGCCACGATCGAGCGCGAGGAACTGCGCCAGGAAGTGGAACCGGGCGACCGGGAACGCTTCTCGCACTACGTGCGCAAGGAAAAGATCATGGAATCCGCCCTGTCGGGCGAGCCCGTCATCGCCCTCTGCGGCAAGGTGTGGACCCCCGGCCGGGACCCGAAGAAGTTCCCCGTCTGCCCGGAATGCAAAGAGGTCTATGACGGCCTCCGCCCCGGCAAAGACGGCGGCGACGGGTCCGGCGGCAAGTAGGCGGATTCCGCCCCGGGGCGGCGTAGCCCGGCGCCCTGCTGCTGTGGCGTGACCAAGCCGCCCTCCCTTGGCCGCGGGAAGCCCGCGGTCCGGCCGTAATTCTCCATGCGCGTTGGCGCGTCAGGCTCCCGGCTTTTGCTTTCCCGGTACATCCGAAAAAGATTGGTGTTTTTGTGCAAAATTCGGTTTCCCCGGCAGCGGAAGACGTACGCGAAATGGAGGGCCGCTAAATGACAGAGACCCTTTTTGGCGGACCCACCCTTCCTCCCGCATACCCCGAGAGGGCAGCCTGGGGCACCGCACCGAAGCTCCGCGCCTGGCAGCAGGAAGCCCTGGACAGCTACTTCAGCACGCACCCGAAAGACTTCCTTGCGGTCGCTACGCCGGGGGCCGGAAAGACGACCTTTGCGCTCCGGGTCGCTTCCATGCTGATCGAGTCCGGCACCGTCAACCGCGTCACGATCGTGGCCCCGACCGACCACCTCAAGCGCCAGTGGGCCGACGCCGCCGCGAGGGTGGGGATCGCCATCGATCCGAACTTCAAGAACGCCGACGGCCAGCACGGCCGCGGCTTCATCGGCGTCGCGGTCACCTACGCGCAGGTGGCCAGCAAGCCGATGCTGCACCGGGCCAAAACCGAGGCGGCCCGGACCCTTGTCATCCTCGACGAGATCCACCATGGCGGTGAGGCCCTGTCCTGGGGGGACGGACTCCGCGAGGCGTTCGAGCCTGCGGCCCGCCGGCTCTCGCTGACCGGCACGCCGTTCCGGTCCGACACCTCACCGATCCCGTTCGTGGAATACGTCCAGGACCGCGACGGCATCCGTCGGTCCAAGGCGGACTACACCTACGGCTACGGCAAGGCGCTGCGGGACCATGTGGTGCGTCCTGTCATGTTTATGGCGTACTCCGGGCAGATGCGCTGGCGCACCAGCGGCGGCGAGGAAATGGCCGCCTCGCTCGGCGAAGCGGCAGTCACCAAGGATGTCA
>JAODMA010000313.1 GCA_025464545.1 Arthrobacter sp.
CCGCGCTACTTCTTCACCGGTCCGGCACTGAGCCAAACCGGAGGCCACGGCGATATCCGCGCCGCGAACGACGCGAGCTGCTTCCACGGCGGCCACATGTGCGAAGTGGTGGACGGCGCCGATGACCTGCTGCGGGCGGTACGCCACCGGTTCCGCACCGGCGCCACGGCCATCAAGCTCATGACGTCCGGAGGAGTCATTTCTCCTGTCGATCCCATCAGGGTCCCGCAGTACAGTGCGGCCGAAATCCGAGTCGTGACCGATGAGGCTTCCCGTCGGGGCAGCTACGCTACCGCGCACGCCTATTCTCCGGAGGCCATCCGCCATTCGGTGCTCAACGGGGTCCGCTGCATCGAACACGGCAACCTGCTCGATACCGCTACCGCCCAGCTGATGGCAGACAATGACGTCTACCTCGTCCCCACACTGGTGACCTACGATGCAATGGACCGGCGCGGTGCAGAAATCGGCCTCACCCAGGCGGGGGCGGCCAAGAACCTGGAAGTTCTCCGAGCTGGCAGGAACGCAGTCGGGCTGGCCCGGGACGCCGGGGTCCGGATCGGATTCGGCACGGACCTCATGGGCGAACTGGAGGACGAGCAGCTGGCCGGGATCCGCCTGCAATGCGAAGTGCTCGGAGTGTACGAAGCCCTCCGGTCGGCGACGTCAACGAACGCTGCCCTGCTGCGCCGCGATGACCTTGGACGCATATCAGAAGGAGCCTGTGCGGACGTGGTCATCCTGGACGGGAATCCTTTTGATGAGCCCTCCGTCCTCTGGGATGAAAGCCGGACTCGCACCGTAATTAAGGCTGGAAACGTCGTCACCTAACGACCAGTCGGACAACGAGGTGGCCTTTCTGCGGTACGGAGGGATGAGTGACCGCACGATCCGGAAAACGGGCCTGCCCGCGGGGCGCGCGATCGTGACAGGTCCCTCATGGTCTCTGTCGAAGTCTCCCTGATCGCGGAGGATAGCAACGGTGGAGAAAGTCGAGGAGATCGGATTGCCTGGTGGATATCCAGATACCCCCTCTGTAACTGACGCAGCCCGGTCGTGGGCGTGCGCCCCCAAGAAAGTCGAGACGGCGAACCTATGATTGATGAATCCGAACCCATCCCGGAGGGAAGCCACATTCGCCTGCTCAAGGACGGTCGACAAATGGGGAGCGGTGTCATTGACGTGTGCATGCCCGATGGTTCAGCCTGTTGGATCTGGCTGGACGACGGGGCTGGCAGGCGCTTGGTGCACGAAAGTGACGCCGTGCAGATCGTCGTCTCCCAGCCGGTTCCGGAAAAGTTGCCTCGACCGTGATCGCTGCGTCATGCTCTGAAAGCTATGGACTTCCGGGAGCACCCGTGATGATGCCCGGCAGCGTCAATGCAGCTTTTGCTCTAGGCTCCGGCGTCTCGCGGAGCAAGACCCCGGGCGCTCCTGATGCTATCTGGAGTCACCGTTTGAGACACAGGCAGGTGCGCGAGGGATTGCTCGTGTATTCCGAGTCCTGCGTAGACAGTGTGAAGACCCGCTACAACGGCGCCTACGGCGCCGGAATAGTCACCAAGGACAGCTGGTACCAGTTTCGGGGACATCCGGAGGTTGTGTTCGAGGGTTGTCTGGTACCGGTCAAGGCTTGAGGTGAGCGACTTCGCTATGCCTCCGCCGAGCACGATCGTTTTGGGTTCGCACGAGACTGTGATTGCAGTCAAAGCGATCAGGAGTGCGTGATCGAAGTGTGCGCGCAGTGCTTCCGTTCCGCTTCCGTGGTTGCCGGCGAACAGTTCGGCAGGATCGACCAGCTCGACGCCTGCTTCCGCTGCCCGCCGGAGGATGCCCGGGCCCGTGAGCATGTGTTCTAGCTTCGTTCCCAGGGGGCCCACGGGGAGTTGACCAAATTCTCCGACGAGACCGCGGTCTCCCTGAAGGACCTTTCCATCGATGGCGATGCCGGCGCCGAGACCGGTTCCCAGGGTCAGGATCGCCGCGGTCGGTGAGGTCCTCGCGGCCCCGAACCTCTGCTCGCCAAGGAGCGCCAAGTTTGCGTCATTGTCTGTCATCACGGTCATGCCGACGGCCGCTTCAAAGGATTGGAGAAAGCGCTCGTCTTCCACCTGCGGCAGGTGGGGAGCATTTGAGACTGATCTGTCGATGCGGCTGACAGCGCCCGGAAGTCCAAGGCAAATGGCTCCGACGAGCCGCCAGTTCGTCCCGGAAGCCGTACGCACCTCAGCTGCGAGCCACTCGGCGAGTTCGATGGCGTTTAGCGCAGATGGGGTAGGCACATCAAGCGCAAGAACCGGGGTGGCCAGAAGATCGGCCACAATTATCCGCGTGTTCGAGGCGCCGAGGTCGATACCAACGACATATGACCGGCCGGCCACCACGTGCAGAAGCACTGCCCGGCGCCCCCTGTGTTCGGAGACGACCTCCGAGCCTTCGCGCAGCACGCCTTCGAGGATCAATGTGTCCACTGCGCGTGTAACAGTTGCTGTGGAAATCCCCGTGGCTTCAGCGATCTGCTTCCTGCTGGTCGGCGCCGTCCGAAACACTTCGGCGAGAACACTGCCGCGATTCAGCGGCCTCGTGCTTTGAACCATCGAGACCTCCCGTTTTTAGAATCACTGTGACGTAAAAAGGTACAGGGCGGGGAGGCCTGAAGGCTACAAGCGACCCAAGATGTGAAATATGTGTCGGGAATTTCTAAGGACTATTGACTTTGATTACATAATGAAATCAAAATGGGTGATCAGGTCAAGGGTGACCCGGCTCACGGGCGGAGCTCCAGCAACTGGACAGCGCCGGCATCTTCTCCCTTTAACAACTTTGCGAAGGAAGGTACGGGAATCCATGGAAACAGCAAGGCTTTTAGGACGCGGACAAGCACGGGGGCTCATCGTCGGCGCAATGGCGCTGGCACTTTCGGTTACCGGTTGCTCCGCTCCCGGGGCTGCAAGCCCGTCAACGCCAGCGACGCAGGCAGTTGAACCCAGCCTCGAGTTTGTTGGTCCCAATGGCGAAAAGCCCGGAAAGCTCGCCGAGCTCGTGCTCACCGACGATGAGAAGACCGCCGTCAAGAATGGCAACCACACGGCGGCATTCGTCTGGCATACCTCCTCGGAATTCGTTTCCGCCGTTGAAAAAGGCGCCCGGGAGCAGTTCAAGGACCTGGGCATCAACGTCGTGGCCAGCACGCAGGCCAGCTTCGATGCTGCAACCCAGGCCAACAACCTTCAGACGGTGCTGGCCCTGAACCCGGACATTATCGTCACCATCGCCGTCGACCCTGTCTCGGCGGAAGCGACGTTCAAGCCGGCGGTGGACAAGGGGACCAAGCTCGTCATCATGACGACGCCCCCGGCAAACTACCAGGCAGGGAAGCAGTTCGTTTCCATCGTCACGGAGTCGCTGACTGACGCCGGCAAGCTCAACGCCACGATTCTCGGAGATGCACTCGGCGGCCAGGGCGACATCGGCTACATGTACCACGATGCCGACTTCTGGTTCACCAACCAGCGGGACAAGGCATTCAAGGCCTGGACGTCCTTCCTCTACCCGAACCAGAAGATCGTCGCAGAGGAAGGCTTCACCGACGAGGCCAAGACGCAGGAGATCGCGGCCGCGATGATTGCGCGCAACCCGAACCTCAAGGGCATCTATGTCCCGTGGGCGACTGCCGCGCAGGGGGTACTCGCCGCCCTCCGCGACGCCGGCCGTTCCGATGTCAAGGTTGTGACCAACGACCTCGACGCGACGCTTGCTGCCGACATGGCACGCGACGGCAACGCCGTCGGCCTGGTGGGCAACAGCTCCATCGCCATTGGCGAGGGGCTGGCCACCGCCTCGGCCTACGGGGTACTGAATAAGGCTGCACCGGCACTCGTGGCCACGACGCCGACCGGGATCACCAAGGACAACTTGGCCCAGGGCTGGATGGAAGACTACGGAACCGAACCGCCTTCCAGCGTCACAGGAAAGTGACCCGTCACTGATTCCTGACCCGGCGGCACACGCAGGATCTGATTCGACAGAGGCAGATGGCCGGGGTGACTGATCACCCTGGCCCCTGCCTCGGCAATTTCTAAGGCCCGGCCAACGGGCACATTTTCGAAGGACTCTCTCATGGCACAGTTCGTGCAGACCGTACTTGGTCCGATCGACCCGGCAAAACTCGGAAAAATCCTCCACCACGAACACCTCACTTCCCTGGTGCCCGGTCCGTGGTTGTCCGGCGGGCGTCCGGAGAAGCTCGCCGATCCGCAAGAATTGGTGGTTTCGCCCTGCGACCCCGCCTATTTTGAGGACCAGGTGGCCCAAGCGGTCGGCGCCTTGAGCGGGCTCAAAGCTCTCGGCTTTGACACGGTCGTGGACCTCAGCCCGTACAGCGTGGTTGGACGCACGGCATTCGCCGAAAACCTGCCCATCCTGCAGCGGGTCTCCGAACGTTCCG
>JAODMA010000337.1 GCA_025464545.1 Arthrobacter sp.
TGGAGTGCGTGGCGAAATTTGAGAAGAAGGCAGGCTGGTCGTCGCGTTGTCCGACGTCGGCCCAGTTTTCGGAACCACAGAGCGGCGCAGCAACTCCTCCGGGACGTCCGTCGAAGTCTGCGATCGCGGTCGCGGTGAGCACCTCGCGATAGGCGGCGGGTACGGTGTCGGCTATGTCGGTATGCGCGTTTCCAGCCGCGACCGCGTACGCCACCCCGGCCCTGACCGAGCGGCAGATCGCGTAATGCATCGGATCCGAGCCGCGCCCGCAGTCGGCGGTGTCGCTGCCCGGACCGCCGATGCTGATGTTGGCCACCTCGATGTCGTTGCCTTGGTCATCGTCCTTTCGAGTCGATGTCACCCAGTCAATGGCACAGATCAGGCTCTCCTCGGTAATCACGTCGTAGTCATCGACCACTCGGACGGACCACAGCGGTGTGCCCGGAGCGGTGCCGATGATACCGATGTTGTTGTTCCGGGCGCCGATTATGCCGGCCACCGACGTACCGTGGCCCAGCTTATCCACCGGGCTCACCGTAACCGGAGTGCCCGAGGAGCAGTCCACGCCGCCCCGCACGTTGAGGTCCGGGTGGGCGCCGTCGATTCCGCTGTCAATGACAGCTACATTCACGTCGACCGAATCCTTTGCGTCCCCGTTGCTGCCATCTCCGACGGTCTTGCTCCTGGCCTCGTCCACGGTCCCGCCGATGCGCAGCCACCAGAACGGGGCGACCTCGGCGTCGGATGGTACGGGGTCGTTCGGTGTGTCAAAGGTACGGCCCATAGTGACGAACTCGACGTCAGGTTCAACCGCGACGGCCTGCGCCTCCGATGCAGTCATCGTGCCGGCGTAGCCGCTCACCGCGTGGCGGTAGACCCGGGCTGCCCCGAAGCCGTATTTGCCTTGATGGGCAGCTGCAACAGCACCCGCATCCGGAACCGTGTCTTTGAGGACTACAATGTAGCTTTGCTTCGCCCCGGCGCCGAGCGACGGAGTCGCGGCAACCGCGCCGCCAGCGACGGCCAATGCCATCGCGCCCAGAATCCCCAGCGTCCGCAGGCGCCACCCTCCCCGGGTCGGCGGATACGCGGAATTCCAACGCCGCTGCGGCCGCACCGCCGCCAATGATGCTCGTGATCGGGCAGAATGACCGCGGACCTGGCTGTACATTGTGGCCTCCCATGACGCGTCGTCGCTATCGAGTGCCCCCTCTCCGTATGGTAGGCCCTTTGAAAATCCTTGGACAGCGTTGACGCCGGTAAATAGGGACGGTATGCGGCTCGTGAAGCTAGGAAACGGCTGCCTGCTGCGCGTCCTCCGGCCCGACAAACCGGCATGAACCCGGGTGCCGCACCGGCAGCGTGCAGGTGCGTCCCGTTGGGAGATGGACATTGGCACAGTGACCTGCCAACGCGACGTCCTCACGGACATGAGTGCTGCTCAGATCGGGCCGCGCTTCTTCGTGGTCGGTCGTCGGAGCGGTGCCGGTCAAGTTGTCGTCGTAATCGTTCATATCGGTGGAACTCCTCTGGAGTTGCTGCATTCCAGCACGGCGGACAGTCTCGGATCACTCCAGACTCACACAGCCGCGTTAACACCGGGTTACGGGGCAGTTAGGTCCACGTCACGGACGTCTGGTCGACTCTAGAGTTGGAGCCAGTGCCGTTCGAAGTCGGGATGATCCAGGTAGGGCAAAGCGATCGCATTCAGGGAAAGCGTGGTCCATTCGAGGGCTTCCGGACTCCATGGGGCGTCTCCATCGGAATCGCCGAACATCGCCGCCAGGGCTGCCTGGCGGGCGGATTCGACGATGCCGATCAGCCGTTTCTTGGCCTCACATTCCAGCAGGAGGCGGCGCTCATACCATTCGCCGGACCGGGAGAGTGACCTGTCATTGAGCAGATTCCGCGCCGCCGCCTCGTCTTCGGCGATCCGCTGGGACAGGAATTCGACAACGTCCACACCTTGAGATTACGCGCCCCAGGGGTCCTCCGATATTGCTGGAGACCCGACCCTAAGGGCGGTATATTTCGCAGAGAAGCACAAACCGGAGGAAGGAGGGCCAACGTGGCCGCCACATCAGATCTCGCTTCGCGGCTCAGTGACCTTGCCCGAAAACTCCAGCTCGAGGACGATGCGGACGCTATGTTGGCCGGCATTGTTCATGCCGCGCTGGAGTTGGTCCCGCACGCAGCCGACGCCTCGATCAGCCTGGTGTCAGGCCGCCGAACGATCGTGTCGCGGGCTGCTTCCAGCGATCTTCCCCGGCGGATCGATGCACTCCAGTGCGAAACCGGACAGGGGCCCTGCCTCGACGCCTCCTATGAGGACCGGATAGTGAACGTTGCCGACCTCAGCACGGAGCCGCGTTGGCCGGATTTTTCGCTGCCGGCCTTCGGGCTCGGAGCACGGAGCATGCTCTCCTTCCAGCTTTTCGTCGACGGGGACCATCTCGGAGCCTTGAACCTCTTCGGCAAGGACGTCAGCGTTTTCGGCGCTGAATCCGAACGGATCGGAACTCTGGTGGCAGCCCATGCAGCCGTCGCCCTGGCAGGCAGCCAGCAGGTCAGCCAACTCACCCACGCACTGGACACCCGCGACCTGATCGGTCAGGCCAAAGGCATCCTGATGGAGCGCTTCAAGATCACCGCCCAGCAGGCCTTCCTGCTGCTGTCGCGGGCCAGTTCGGAGATGAACATCAAACTTCACGATGTCGCGGAGCAGCTGACTGTCAGCGGGGAAATGACCAGGAAGCGCTGACGCTTGTACGGGGACGTCGGTCGGCCGGCCTGGTGGGGGCCCGCTAATGGGAAACTATTCCCCGCCGACCGGAATTTCCAGGCAGCCCTCATCCTCCCGCCAGCTGCTCCGGGTCCCCAGGTGCGCACTCAGCCCCTGCATCCGGTGTGCGATGTCCGCGGACGCTGCGCCAGCCAGCCGGGCCTGGAAGTCCCTGATCAATGTCGGGTGCAGCCGAAGCGCGCGGGGAGTGGTGCCTTCGGTATCCAGCTGGAAGATGAACGACTGGTCATTGCGTTCAACCGGGTCCACGGCGTAGTCGTCCACGAAGTCTCCAGCGCTGTAAAGGATCGGACGGTTCCGGTACAGCTCGACGCCGCGGAAGACGTGCGGCGAGTGGCCGTAGACGACGTCTGCCCCGGCCTCCACCAGTGCGTGCGCCAGCGTCCGGTGCTCGCGGGGCACCGCGGAACCCCAGTTGGCGCCCCAATGCGCGGAGACGATCAGCAGTCCGGTCCGGGACCTGGTCCGGCGGACGCGGTCCAACAGCTCCTCGGTCCGGCGGTCCGGGGCCGCCACCGGGACGTAATACACCCCGGGCTTTTGGTCCGCTTCCCAGCCGGGCTCGTTGTCGGTGAACGCGATGAGTCCGATGGTGGTGCCTGCTGCCCGCAGCACGGCCGGCTGCCTAGCTGCTTCCTCATCCATCCCGGCGCCTGCGTGCAGGATGCCAGCCGCGTCGAGCAAGGGCGGCATCTCCCGGAACGCGTTGGGGCCGTAGTCCAGGACATGGTTGTTGGCCAGGGACACCAGATCGATTCCGGCACACCGCAGGCTCTCCACATTCTTGGGCTCGGAACGGAAATGGAAGACTTTTCCGGGCTCCGGCTCGCCGCCGGCGGCCAGCACGCACTCGAGGTTGGCGATGCGGACGTCGGCGTGCCGCAACACCGGGAGGGTGTCACCCCAAGGGTACTCCGCGCGGACATCATCCAGCCGGTCGTTCACCAACCGGCCGAGCATGACGTCGCCCAGTAACGCGATCAACACCGGCCCACCTGCCTGTCCATGCCGCACCCGGTGACTTTTCCAGCATCTCCGCCAAGAGCGGGCGCCAGCCGTGCCAATTGGAATTTACGAGGCCAGCGCCGGCGGATCCTCGTCGAGGATCAGGACTCGTAGCCCTCCACCTGTTTGACGGGCCGCACTGCCGCCTCGTCCGGGTTCTCGCCGTACTGGCGTTTGGCCCGCCGCTGCCGTAGGAGGTCCCAGCACTGGTCCAGGTCCTCTTCCAGGCGCTTCAGCCGCTCGCGGTCGGGTCCGTGCTCGTAGTCGGGCGAGGAGGACGGCGCCTTCTCGCGCAGCTCCTGTTCCTCTTCCACCAGCTCCGAAATCCGGTTTAGGATGTCCCGTTCATCCATGACGGCCTTCTTTCTTCGATTGCATCCTTCCGCCAGCGTAGTGAGACGAAGGTGCGGTGGCCAGAGCCCCCGTTAAGGCATTATCAGCTTGCTTATTATTTTGGGGCTTCCTAGAGTTGAGGATGTAAGCCATTCCAGTTTCCGCGGCGAGCGGACAGAGCGGCCACGCGCCCTCGGGAACCTCGTCCGGCTTGAGGAGGACATATGTCAGAGCACAACATTGCAGGCAAGAAGGTCGCATTTCTGCTGACGGACGGCGTCGAGCAGGTGGAGCTGACCAGCCCCTGGAATGCGGTGAAGGAAGCCGGCGGCGAACCCACGCTGGTGGCGCCCAAGAGCGGCAAGCTGCAGGGCTACGAGGGCACTGAAAAAGGTGAGACGTTCGACGTCGACCTCACGGTGGCCGAGGCCAACGCCGCAGACTTCCACGCCCTGGTGATCCCCGGCGGCGTCGTCAACGCCGACCACCTCCGCGTGGACAAGGACGCCCAGGCCTTCACCCGCGCGTTCTTCGAACAGCACAAGCCGGTGGCCTCAATCTGCCACGGACCATGGATGCTGATCGACGCCGGGGTCGTCAACGGCCGGAACGTCACGTCCTACCACACGCTCCAGACTGATCTGAAGAACGCCGGAGCCAACTGGAGCGACGAGGAAGTGGTGGTTGACCAGGGCCTCGTGACCAGCCGGAACCCCCACGACCTTCCCGCCTTCAACGACAAAATGCTGGAAGAGATCGAAGAGGGCGAGCACGCCGGGCAGACGGCCTAAGCCGCCTCCGGCGCTCCGTAAAGCTCCCCACGAACGAGAGGGACCGACGCCGGCACGTGCCGGCGCCGGTCCCTCTCGTTCAGCCCGGAGTCGTGGCCGGTAGCGTCCGGACGCCGGAGGGCCAGTGCAGGAGTACCCCTACCCAGTCGCTCCGATCTGGGGCAGGATATGCCCTGTAACTGCACCCGTCCTGCCGTTGCTTTTGCATTGCGGCGGGCGCCCCGAAGCCGCGAGGAGTTCCGTACATGACGACGCTCAATCCCTACCTTGGATTTCGTGACAATGCGAAAGAAGCTATGACCTACTACCAGACGGTGTTCGGCGGTGAATTGAACATGAGCACCTTCGGCGAGTTCCACGCCAGCGAAGACGTGGCCGAGCAGGACAAGATCATGCACGCCATGCTGACCATCGAAAAAGGCTTGGTGCTCATGGGTGCCGACACCCCGAACGGCATGGATTACACGCCGGGCAACAACATCTCGGTGTCGATCAGCGGGTCCGACGAGGCCGAGCTCCGCGGCTACTTCGACAAACTGGCAGACGGCGGCACGGTGGCGATGCCCCTGGAGCAGGCGCCCTGGGGTGACACCTTCGGAATGTGCAAGGACAAGTTCGGCATCGACTGGCTCGTCAACATCGCCCCGTCCGGCACGTAGCCCGGCGTTAGGGCCGTAGTCTCAGTCCGGACTTGAATCCGTGGTGAGGCCACGGTCGTCGCCGGCCTGTTCGTCCTGCTCCTCCGCAGGGCCTGCCGCCCTGTTGGCGTCGCCGGACCCGACGGCGGCCTGCCGTTCGGTGGCGCCCGTGCCCTTTGGGGCGGCGGTCTGACCTTCCTCGCGGGGCACCGGATTCTCACCCGTCGGGGCTTGGCCCTCGAGCCCGTCCTTGACGATGTCCTCTGGTTCCTTGGATCCGGTGCTCATCGATTCCTCCCGTTGCGGCGGTGCTGCCGCGCTGCCGAAGTCCCTGTGGGGCTGTCCGTCCCAAAGTTACAGGCACGGGCAGTCCCCGTACAGGACCAATCCGGGTGCCCGCTCCGTGGGCTGCCCGGACTCCGGTTGGCGGTTCCCTCGTCCCGGAGTCGCGGCTATCCTATAGACGGCCAGGACATCGATTTGACCGACTCCACCTTTCCTGGCCCAGAGAGGCATGCGATGTCCCATAAGCTGCACCTCACGCCCGCCGACGAATTCCCGGATGATCTCCACGCCGTGTCGGACAAGGATTTACAGGTCCTTGACAGCCAGATCCAGCGCCAACTGGATTACGAATACATCGCCGACGGCGAACCGAACCCGGAGACCGAGTTCAGGCACTATGACCTCGACGAGGAGTTCGGCGAACGGGATAAACGGGACGTCTAGGCAGTGGTTGTGTCAGTATGCTTGCTGGAGGCCGCTAGCGATTCTGAACAGAAATGAGTCCCACCATGACCAGGCCCGTCCGCTCCGAGATCGAGGCCGCTGGTCATCTCGGCCATGTATACGCTTCGCGCCGGTCGCCCGTCCCCGTCGCCGACGGCGGCCCGGATACCGTGTTGCCCGCGCCCGCCGTCGTGCTGGTCCATGGGATAGGGGTCTCGCACCGCTACTTGCGGCGCCTGCACGGGGTGCTCGCCGAGTCCGTCGATACCTACTCGATCGACCTGCCCGGATTTGGAAGCACGCCCCGACCGAAGCACACCCTCCCGGTCGCGGACCAGGCCTCCTACATCCTCGGGGCCATGGAGCAACTGGGCGTGCTCGACTTCGTCATCGTGGGGCACTCAATGGGAGCCCAGTTCGCTATCGAGGCTGCCCGCCAGCAGCCGGCGCGCATTCCGTTCGTGGTCCTGATGGGTCCGGTCGTCGACTCCAAGCGCCGCACCGTGACGCAGCAGGCCCTGGCGCTGGGCCAGGACAGCCTGTTCTTTGAGAGCCCCTCTTCCAACGCGCTGGTGTTCTCGGACTACCTCCGGTGCGGACCAGGCTGGTACCTCAAGAACCTCCGCGTCATGATGGAATACCGCACGGAGCAGCGGATCGCCGAAGTGGCGGCTCCCGTGCTCGTGGTCCGCGGCGCCAACGATCCCGTGGCCTCCGCGGAGTGGTGCCGGCGCCTCGCTGAACGGGCCACGAGCGGCCGGCTGGCCGAAATCGCCGCGACCGGGCACGTCGTGCAGCACAACCGCTCAGTCGAGGTGGCCGAGGCCATCCTGTCCTTCGCAGGACTTCCCGGCGCTTCCAGTGAGGCAACCCAGGAATTCAAGGCATGAGAAGGGCCTTGCAGGCGGCCCGCTGGTGGGCAGAGGACTATCTCTACGCCGCCGTCCGGCAGCTGGACAGCGCGTTTTCGCGGACCCGCCCGGATGAGTTCCTCAGCGGCACCGGCCGGCCCGTCGTCGTGATCCCTGGGATCTACGAGGACTGGCGCTTCATGCTGCCGCTGGTCAGGCGGCTGCACGAGGCGGGGCACCCGGTGCACGTGGTGACGCTGCTGCAGCGGAACCGGCTCGCCGTGCCCAAAGCCGCCGAGCTGATTTCGGGCTACATCAGCAAACAGAACCTCGAAGACGTGATGATTGTGGCACACAGCAAGGGCGGGCTGATCGGCAAGTACGTGATGATGTCCCAGGACCCGCAGGCGCGAATAAAGGGCATGGTGGCGGTGTGTACGCCGTTCTCCGGTTCCCGCTACGCGGCCTTCATGCTGCTGCCGAGCCTGCGCGCCTTCTCGCCCCAGAACGCGGTCACGCTGCAGCTCTCCCTTGAGGAGCGCGTCAACGAACGCATCGCCTCCGTCTACGGACTCTTCGATCCGCACATCCCCGAGGGAAGCGTGCTCCCCGGTGCCCGGAACATCCAGCTGCAGACCGGCGGGCATTTCCGGATCCTGAGCCACGAGGATACGATCCGCACGATCCTGGCGGAGACAGGCGCCTAGCTCTCGAAGTGGGTGCGGGCGGCGCCCTGGCCCAGCGACTCCACGACGCCAGCCGCCACTATATGCAGCTTGACGTTGCGTGCGCTGGACGCCGATTTCAGCAGCTCGAACGCCTCGTCCTGGCTGCAACGGTTCTGCGCCATGATGATGCCCACCGCGACGTCGATCCCGGTGCGCGTTTCGAGCGTCGCCAACAGGTTCGCCGCCGTATCGCTCGACTGCGCAAACCGGACCGCCAGGCGGAGCGCCATGGAGGTCTGGTTCACGAAGTCGCGGGCCAGTTCCAATGCCCTCGCATCGAAGCGGCCGGGACGGTGCGAATAGAGGTTGAGCGCGGCACGGGTGTCCCCGTCGAGCAGGAACGGCAGCGCCAGGATGGACCGCACGCCCTGCTCCCGGACGGTCGCGGCATATTGTGGCCAGCGGCCCTCGGTGTCCAGATCGGGAACGTGGACCGTTTCCTGCTCCCGGGAGGCCGTCACGCACGGGCCGTCGCCAAAGGCATACTGGATCTCATCCATGGCCTGGGCAGCCGGACTGCTGCTGGCGACCGTTGCGGCTTTCCGATGCTGAAGGAGGGTGATACCGCAGAGAATCTCGTCCCCGGGTTCCGACAGGCTTCGTGCGGAAACCCGTGCCAGTTCGCGCAGAAATTCCTCAACGTCGGCGCTTTCCAGCACCAGCTCGTGCAGGTGTTGGGTAATGGAAGATGCATCAAGGGTTGATTCGTCTGTTGACGTTGCGGTTGACTCCGTGGCCACTATCTCTTCGCGCCGTTTCACTCAGGTCAGATCCATGCGGTGGCGCGGCAATCCTCCTGCGGCGGTGAGGAGGGCAGCGGCCAGCCGGATCGATGAACAATCCAACGGCCCGCTGCAAAACCGTACGGAAATTATATACATTCGGTCACTGCTTTTTTAATTCGGTTCCTGGCCCACGCCCGCGTGTGGAACCAGGATCTGCCCGGGTTCCGAATCCGGGCATAAAGGCCCTCACCTGCTTCGCTATCCTGACCCATAGTGGAAGGAGAAACCATCTGCTCCCTCCTCCCGGCTTTCCGGTGCCCTGCCGGGAGGAGGCTTAGGGCGGCCGAAGTCTCACGTGGAAAGCCTTGGCGATGAGCATTTTTGAGGACAGGGTCGACGCCGGTCGGCAGCTGGGGCGGCAACTCAGGGAACTGCGCGGACAGGACATTGTGGTCCTGGGGTTGCCCCGCGGAGGGGTTCCGGTCGCCTTCGAGGTGGCTGCGGCCCTGGACGCCCCCCTGGACGTGATCGTGGTCAGGAAACTGGGTCTCCCGTACCAGCCCGAACTTGCCATGGGCGCCATCGGCGAGGGCGGCACGCGTGTGCTGGAAGAGCGCGTACTCGCGCAGGCCCAGGTGTCCGAAAAGGAATTGCAGGATGTCGAAGTGCGCGAACGGGCCGTGCTGGAGAGCCGGGTAACCCAGTTCCGGAGGGGGCGGGCCCGGCGGGACCTCACCGGCCGCATCGCGGTGATCGTGGACGATGGGATCGCGACCGGATCGACCGCCCGGGTCGCCTGCCGGATCGCCCGGAGGCTTGGTGCAGCACGGGTGGTTCTCGCCGTTCCGGTGGCCCCGGCCGACACCATCGGGGCCCTGATCGAGCCGGACGAAGTCGTCTGCCTGGCGACGCCGCGGCACTTCTCCGCCGTGGGCTACCACTACCGTGACTTCTCGCCGACGGAAGACGACGAGGTGGTGCAGCTGCTGGATGCAGCCGCGAGGCGGCTGCAGAATTCGGTTCTGGAGGCCAACGCGACGGATGGAGATGGACTCGAGCCGGCGGAGTTTGACGGGGAAGTCGAGGTACCCTCCCGCGGCGTCCGTCTCCAGGGCCAGCTGCACCTCCCTGTGCTGACGCAAGGGGTTGTCCTGTTCGCGCATGGCAGCGGCAGCAGCAGGCACAGTCCGCGGAACCGGTTCGTGGCGGGTGTGCTCCAGCAGGCGGGTCTGGGCACGTTGCTGCTGGACCTGCTGACTCCGGGGGAGGAACGGAACCGCGACAATGTCTTCAACATCGAGCTGCTGGCCCGTCGGTTGTCCTCCGCCACGGACTGGTTGGCCACGAGGGAAGACACTGCTTCCTGCAAGGCCGGCTATCTCGGTGCGAGCACCGGCGCCGGCGCTGCGCTGTGGGCGGCCTCCGAACCCGTAGCCAGGGTTGATGCCGTGGTGTCCCGCGGAGGGCGGCCCGATCTGGCCGGTCCGCGGCTTTCAGCCGTGCGGTCGCCGACCCTCCTGATCGTGGGAAGCCTTGATTTCGAGGTGCTGGAGCTGAACCGGAAGGCGAAGTCCATGATGCGCTGCCCGAACCAGCTGGCCGTTGTGCAGGGCGCCACCCATCTCTTTGAAGAACCGGGCACGCTGGCGGCCGCCGCCATCCTCGCCCGGGACTGGTTCATCCAATATCTCCTGCCCGCCGCGGAAACCCCCGCCCACGTGTAACGTCCCCGGGCGGAGCCCGGGGAACCCGTACCCTGGCACCGGGTGGCTCTTCAACGAACCGGAGGGCCGGCCCGGCGGGCTGCATCGGGTCACGGACCGTTCTAGGGTGGGACAGACCACACCACCCAGAGGAGACCCTGATGAGAGTTGCTGTTACCGGAGGAAGCGGAAAGCTCGGCCGGAGCGTTGTCCGCCGGCTGCGCGAAGACGGCCATGCGGTCACCAACCTGGACCGTGCGGGCGTGCGCGGCCCCGGCTTTGCCGAGGTTGACCTGCGCAATTACGGACAGGTCGTGGATGTTGTCCTGGGGCTGGAGGACCGGTCCGCCGGCTTCGATGCCATCGTGCATCTGGCCGCGATCCCTGCTCCGGGGTTTGCGCCGGACGCCGCCACCTTCGAGAACAACATGCAGGCCACCTACAACGTGTTCCAGGCTGCCCGCCGCGCCGGAATCAAGAGGATTGTCTACGCCTCCAGCGAGACGGTCCTGGGGCTGCCGTTCGACGTCGATCCTCCGTACATCCCGGTCGACGAGGAATACCCGGCCCGGCCGGAAAGCACGTACTCGCTGGTCAAGCACCTCGAGGAGCAAATGGCCATCCAGCTCACCCGCTGGGACCCGGACCTGAGCATCACGGCCCTGCGCTTCTCCAACGTCATGGACCCGGAAGACTATGAGGAATTCCCCTCCTTCGACTCCGATGCGCACCTGCGCAAGTGGAACCTCTGGGGCTACATTGACGGCCGCGATGGCGCCCAAGCGGTGGCTCTGGCCCTGGAGCACGCCAGGCCCGGCTTCGAAGCGTTCATCATCGCCAATGAGGACACCGTGATGGGCCGGTCAAGCGCCAGCCTCGCCGCGGAAGTTTTCCCGGCAGTGAAAGTGGTCAAGGACCTGGGCGAGCATGAGACCCTGCTCTCGATCGACAAGGCCAAGCAGGTGCTGGGGTTTGCCCCGGAGCACAGCTGGCGGAGCTACCACCCGCTCCGCACCACTCCCACGGAAGACTGAGCCCGCCCGTCCTCCCACGGAAGGAAAGATGCTGCGGTTGCGGGAGGGCGTGTCACGCCGTGGCGGCGCCAATGGCAGTGCTGACAGGTGCCGTCGCCCGGGCTGGGGCAGGCACTGTTGCCGGCTCAGCCGGGTGGTGGCTGGACCAGATATCACCCATCTCCTCGGTGGACTGCTCCACGATCCGGCTCATGGCGGCGTGCGCTGCGGTTGCCTCGCTGCGCTGGATGGCGCTGGCCACGTCCACGTGCAGCTGCAGGGCCTCGTGGTCCGGGAGCTGCGGCATCAGGCCGTGCTCGGTACGCCCGGTCAGCACCTCGGCGACGAGGTTGTGCAGCTGGGAAAACATGGGGTTGCCGGAGGCCCGGAGCACCGCGGCGTGGACCTCGATGTCCAGCCGGAGGAATTCGTCCCGGTCACCGCGCTGGCCCGCCGCCCACAGCCGCGCGGCCTGGGACACGAGGTCGCTGCCGGCATCCCACGAGGCGCGTTCGGCGGCAAGCCGGGCAGCTTGCGGTTCGATCGCCCCGCGGAGTTCGTTGAGCGCCCGAAGTTGCTCCAGCCGTCTGGAGGAGGCGAGGCGCCAGCGGATGACCTGGGGGTCGTAGAGGTTCCAGCACTCTTCCGGCTGCACCACCGTCCCCAGCCGCCGGCGTGATTCCAGCATC
>JAODMA010000343.1 GCA_025464545.1 Arthrobacter sp.
CTGCGGCCGGCCACGCCGGGGGAGCTCGCGTCAGCGGCCCGGCTAATGGATTACCGCGCGGCGGTGCGCAGCTTCGAAGTGGCCTTCGACGTGGCGGAGCGGGAGGCGCGGCGCATCAAGGACAGCAACTTCACCGGCCCCGAGCGCGCGCGGCTTGAGACGGCGCGGAAACTGCTCAGGATTGCCTCCGACGCAGCTGCCACCCCGGCCGAACGGCAGACGGCGTACAAACGGGCCCGGCGGGAGCTGGACGGCTTGATCGTGCTGCCGGACGTCACGCTGGCAGCGCTCGAGGAAAAGATCGCCGGGATGCTGGACGCCGGACCGAAGGGTTAAAGGCAGCGCCGGCTGCCGGCGGCACGCCATCAGGCCTGGGGCGGAAGGACGCGCGGTGACGAAAGCCTCTCTGTACCTCGATGTGGACGGCGTCATCTGCCCGTTCGGTGCCACCGGCAGTACGGACTGGGGTTCGCCTTGGAGGCGCTCCGACGCCGGCCTTCTGGAGGTCAACTATGCCGTCGACGTGGTGAAGGCCCTGAATCAACTGGCGGGCAGGCCGGACCTGCGCATCGTATGGCTGACAAGTTGGGAGAGCATGGCGCCCGAGTACCTGTGTCCGGCCATAGGGCTGGCCGGGCAGGACTGGCCTGTCCTGGCCAGCGACCGACCCGGCAGCGGTGACGGCTGGTGGAAACTGCGGGCGATACAGCACGACCTCGAAACCATCCCGCCTGACCGTGCAGTATGGATCGACGACCAGCTCGATTTCGAGCGGGAGGCTCATGCCTGGGCTGCGTTCCTGGGGGCGCGCCTCCTGTTGATCTCACCGCACCCCCGGAGGGGACTGTCCCGAGCCGACCTGAAGTCGGTGCGGGCGTTTTTGTAGAACCTGCTGTTTTGCCCTGCTGTCATTCCCACGTACGATCTATAGGGTTTCAAGCTACTTTGCTCAGCGCCGCAGGTCCTCCGGTCGACGACTGGATGAACTCTGTGCGGCAACGGATAAATGAAATTGCTGGCCGTCGACTCTGCAGATTGGGCAACAGGTGGAAATCACCGTAATGGTGGCGCTGGTAATAACGCTGGCGCTTTTCTTCGACTTCACCAACGGATTTCATGACACCGCCAACGCGATGGCTACGCCCATCGCGACCGGTGCCATCAAACCCAAAACGGCAGTCGCCCTCGCGGCGGTGCTGAATCTGGTGGGCGCGTTTCTTTCCACGGAAGTGGCCAAGACTGTGTCCGGCGGCATCATCAAGGAAGGCTCCGACGGGATCCAGATCACCCCGGACATCATCTTCGCGGGACTGATGGGCGCCATCCTCTGGAACATGATCACCTGGCTGAAGGGCCTGCCGTCCAGTTCCTCGCACGCGCTCTTCGGCGGCCTGATCGGCGCCGCCATCGCCGGCATCGGCATCCACTCGATCAACTTTGAGAGCCTTCTGCAGAAGGTGATCCTCCCGGCAATCTTCGCTCCGGTCATCGCCGCCGCTGTCGCCTACCTGTGCACCCGGCTGGCCTACGCGCTGACCGCACGCCACGACCCGGAAACGGGCAGCAAGCTCACCCAGAAGCGCGGCGGCTTCCGCACCGGCCAGATCTTCACGTCCAGCCTCGTCGCCCTCGCCCACGGCACCAACGACGCGCAGAAGACCATGGGCATCATCACGCTCGTGCTGATTGCGGCGGGCAGCCAGCAGGCCGGCTCCGGTCCCCAGTTCTGGGTCATCGCCGCCTGTGCCTTGGCCATTGCGGTCGGCACCTATGCCGGCGGCTGGCGGATCATCCGGACCATGGGTTCCGGGCTCACCGACGTGAAGCCCGCGCAGGGCTTCGCCGCGGAAAGCAGCACCGCCTCCGCAATCCTTGCCTCCTCGCACCTGGGATTTGCACTGTCCACCACGCAGGTGGCCTCCGGCTCAGTCATCGGCTCAGGCCTCGGCCGCCGCGGCACCTCAGTCCGCTGGGGAACCGCAGGGAAGATCGCGCTCGGCTGGCTCTTCACCCTCCCGGCCGCCGGGATCGTCGGTGCGCTCACCGCCCTGCTGGTGAAGACCGGCGTCGTTGGCGTGGTCATCGCCGCCGTTGCGGGCACCGGTGCCGTGCTGTACATGTTCCTCCACTCGAGGAAGTCGCACGTGGGCCACCACAACGCCGTCGAAGTCGAGGAAGCCGGCCAGGCCGTGCGCTTCCGTAAGAAGAAGGCAATTGCCGTCAGTCGCACAAACAACAAGAAGAAGGGTGGCCAGTAATGAAGTGGCTGGAACTCGTGCAGGTCGCGGGTGCAACCCTCGTTGCCGCGGTAACCGTCGTCGTCCTCTACTCCCTGGGAGTCCGGCTCACCGCCATTGCCGGCGACGTCCAGGAGCGCCGGCCGGGCTGGGTGCGGCCGCTTGCCTATGTGTGCTTCGCCCTGTGCGGCGTCGCGGTCCTCTTCGGGCTGTACCTGATCATTCCCTACTTCAGCAAGTAGCCGGCTCTGGGCACTCCCGTCCGGAATCGCTAGGCTGGGGCCATGCCGGGCTTCCAGTACTTTGTGGCCTCGTCCCTGGACGGATTCATAGCGACAGCCGATGACAATCTGGACTGGCTGTTGCAGTTCGACGGCTTCGCGGGCGGCAAGGAAAGCTACGACGCGTTCTTGGCCGACGTCGGGTGCATTGTCATGGGCGGCGAGACGTACGCCTGGTTGATGGAGCACGAACCCGGCAACTGGCCCTATCCGGACACGCCGTGCTGGGTCTTCACCCACCACGAACTCTCGGCCCCCAAAGGATCTGACATCACCTTTGTCCGCGGGCCGGTCGGGGAGTTCGTCGAGGACCTCAAGGAGCAGGCCGGCGGCCGGAACGTCTGGATAGTGGGCGGCGGCGTGCTCGCCGCGCAGTTCGCCGACGCACGGGCGCTGGATGAACTGATCATCTCGATCATCCCGGTGGTGCTGGGCAGCGGCAAGGCGGTTCTTCCGATGACCGGCCCGACGCCGCCGCTGGAGCTGATCTCCTCGCACACGCTGGGCCGCGGAATCGTGGAGCTGCGTTACGGCTTCGGCCGCCAGCGCGGCTGACGCCGAAGCGCTACGCGGCGGTGTCCCTGATCAGGTTGGTGATCCGCGCCGTGGACAGCCGCCGGCCCTGCTCGTCGGTCATGACGATTTCGTGCGTTGTCAGGGTGCGTCCGAGGTGAATGGCCATGCACGTCCCAGTGACAGTGCCCGCCGCGATGGCCCGGTGGTGCGTCGCCCCGACCTCTATCCCGACTGCCTGGCGATGCGGGCCGGCGTGCATTCCGGCCGCAAAGGAACCCAGGGTTTCGGCCAGCACAACATGAGCCCCGCCATGCAGGATGCCGGCCACCTGGGTGTTCCCCTCCACCGGCATTGTGGCCACTGTGCGCTCGGGACTCAGCTCCAGGAAATGAATCCCCATTTTGACCACGAGGGCGCCGACGCCGTACTGGCCGAGCCAAGCATGCATGTCCTCGGGGACCCCCGCGGCCGCCAGTTCGGCCGCAAACGGGCCGGGCGTGAAATTGTCCATCATGCCAACTAGGCTGGCACCTGTGAGTGAAACTACCAAACCGGCCCCTTCCCCCCTTTCAGCAGACGCCACAGCGGCAGAGAACGCATCCGTCCTGGTCGCTGAACCAGTGCAGAGGCTCCGCCGCTCCGGTGCGGAGGTTTCCGCAACGGAGGCGCCGGTAATTCCCATCACGGACCAGCCCCGGTTGATGGTCCTCGACGGTCACTCGATGGCCTTCCGGGCTTTCTTCGCCCTGCCGGCGGACAAGTTCTCCACGTCCAACGGCCAGCACACCAACGCGATCCATGGGTTCACGTCGATGCTGATCAACCTCATCAAGGAACAGAAGCCCACGCACATCGCCGTCGCCTTCGACGTCTCGGATGAGACCACCCACCGCAAGGCCGAGTACAGCGACTACAAAGGTGGACGCAACGAAACTCCCCGGGAAATGAGCGGGCAGATCGACCTCATCGACAAGGTCATGGGCGCGTGGGGCATCAAGACGATCAAGCAGCCCGGCTAAGAAGCGGACGACATCCTGGCCACCCTGGCGAGCATGGGAGAAAAGGCCGGTTACGAGGTGCTGCTCGTCTCCGGTGACCGAGACGCCTTCCAGCTCATTACGGATAACGTGTTCGTGCTGTACCCGAAAAAAGGCGTGAGCGACATCCCCCGGATGGACGCGACAGCCATCCAGGAGAAGTACTTCGTCAGTCCCGCCCAGTACTCAGACCTTGCCGCCCTGGTGGGGGAGTCAGCGGACAACCTCCCCGGTGTTCCCGGTGTCGGCCCCAAGACGGCAGCCAAGTGGATCAACCTCTACGGCGGGCTCGAGGGAGTCCTCGAAAACCTGGACTCCATCGGAGGGAAAGTAGGGGACGCCCTGCGCGAACACGTGGAGTCCGTCAAGCGCAACAGGCGGCTGAACCGGCTCCACACCGATCTGGACCTCCCGGTAACGCTGGACGAACTTGCCGAACCGCGGCCGGACCAGGCTGCCCTCGAGGAACTGTTCGACACCCTCGAATTCAAGACCATCCGCACCCGGCTCTTTGCCCTGTACGGTGATGAGGCTCCGGAATCCGCGGATCGGGAGAGCATCGACACCCCGGATTTCGTGACCCCCACCGGGGCAGCCGAGCTGGCCGCCTTCCTGGCCGGAGGCGCCGGTCAGCGCTCCGCGGTAGCTGTCGATCTGGTCTCGGGCCGGATCGGCGAGGATGCCGCCGCGGTGGCGATCGTCCGCGACGGCGCCGCCGCTTACGTCGACCTGGCCAGCCAGGACGCCGAGTCCGAGAACGTGCTGGCAGCCTGGCTGCGGGACGCCGCATCGCCCAAGGTGATGCACGGGTACAAGGTTGCCCTGAAGGCATTGACCGCCCGCGGCCTGGAGCTGGAGGGCGTGGTGGATGACACCTCCATCTCCGGCTACCTGATCGAACCTGACCGCCGCACCTACGAGCTCGCGGAGTTGGCGCAGCACCACCTCAACATCGGACTTTCCACCGCCGCAGCGAAGGCGGGACAGTTGGAGCTGGACTTTGACGGCGATGAAGCCGCCGCCGGCGCCCTCGTCCAGGTCGCCGCCGTCGTCCACGCCCTGAGCCGCTACTTCGCGGCGGAGCTGAAGGAGCGCCAGGCGCAGGAACTGCTGTCCACCCTCGAGCTTCCAGTCAGCCGGGTCCTGGCCGACATGGAACGTGCCGGGATTTCCATCGACATGGGGCGGATGGACGAGCAACTGTCCGATCTGGCCAAGGTGATCGACAACGCGCAGGAGTTGGCGTTCGCCGCAATCGGCCACGAGGTGAACCTGGGATCGCCCAAGCAGCTGCAGACGGTGCTGTTTGAGGAACTGGGCCTGCCCAAAACGAAGAAGATCAAGTCCGGCTACACCACCGACGCCGCGTCCCTGAAGACGCTGCTGGAAAAGACCGGGCACGAGTTCCTGGTCCAGCTGATGGCGCACCGCGAGTCCGCCAAGTTGCGGCAGATGCTGGAGTCGCTGAAGAAATCAGTGACTGAAGACGGCCGGATCCACACCACCTACGCGCAGAACGTGGCCGCGACGGGACGGATCTCGTCCAACAACCCGAACCTCCAGAACATCCCCATCCGCAGTGAGGAGGGCCGCCGCGTGCGCGGCATCTTCGTCGTCAGCGAGGGCTACGAGTGCCTGCTGTCGGCGGACTACTCGCAGATCGAAATGCGGATCATGGCGCACCTCTCGGGCGATGCCGGGCTGATCGCGGCCTACCAGGACGGCGAAGATCTTCACCGTTTCGTCGGCTCCAACATTTTCCACGTGCCCGTCGAGCAGGTCACCAGTGCCATGCGCTCCAAGGTCAAGGCCATGTCCTATGGCCTTGCCTACGGGCTGACCTCGTTCGGTCTGTCCAAGCAGCTCGAGATTTCCGTCGACGAGGCACGTACCCTCATGAAGGAGTATTTCGACAGGTTCGGTGCCGTCCGCGACTACCTCCGCGGCGTAGTGGACCAGGCACGCATCGACGGCTACACGGCGACCATCGAAGGCCGCCGGCGCTACCTCCCGGACCTCACCAGCACGGACCGGCAGCTTCGCGAGAACGCTGAGCGCATCGCGTTGAATTCACCCATCCAGGGATCGGCTGCGGACATCATCAAGCGGGCCATGCTGGGCGTGCACGCCGGACTGCAGGCCCAGGGCCTCAAGTCACGCATGCTCCTGCAGGTCCACGACGAACTGGTCCTCGAGGTCGCCACCGGCGAGCGGGCGGCCGTGGAGAAGCTGGTCATTGAGCAGATGGGCGCCGCGGCGGACCTCAGCGTTCCGCTGGACGTCCAGATCGGCGTCGGTCCCACCTGGTACGAGGCAGGACACTAGGTTCGGGCGCAGGTCTGCAGGTTCTTTGACCGGTCTTTGGCGCAGAGGGGGCGGCACGTGGCAGGGACGTACGAGATCCGGCGGTTCCGGGCAGCCGGAAAGGACGACGCCGCCTACTCCGGTTGTGCCGCATGGGTCCGGGCGGTCGGGGCCGGGTTCCACGACACCCGCCGCAGCGACGAGTTCGTGGACAAGGTGCTCGCGAACTGGCGGGCCGACGACGGCGAGCTGACGGGCGTGTACCAGACCGGGGACGTGGCGGCGCATTCCCTGGCCGCGGACGTTCCCGTTGCCACGTTCGCGACCCTGCGCAAGGACCTCAACATCGGCTACGGGAGGCAGCTCCGGGCCCACCTGGTCACCGCCGTGACCGTCCGGGGAACGCACCGGCGGCGGGGTCTGCTGCGCACGATGATGACCGAGGACCTGGCCGCGTCGAAGGCCGAGGGCCTGGCGGTGGCCGCCCTGACGGCGTCGGAAGCGTCGATCTACGGCCGGTTCGGTTTCGGCGTCGCGACCTTTGAACGCAGCGTCAAGGTCGACGCCGGGCCGCGCTTCCGGCTGCGCCACGCGGCGGCGGGAACTGTGGAAATGGCGGACCGGAAGGTCCTGCTCGAACTGGCTCCGCAGGTGTTTGAGCGGGTCCACCGGGCGATGCCGGGTTCCATCGTGCGCCAGGAGGCCTACCGGCAGCGGAGCTCCGGCTCCTTCGGCAGGGACGGCGGCGAAGACGAGGCGATCAGGTGCGCCCTGCACTACGACGCCGCCGGGACGGTGGACGGCTACGTCGCCTACAAGTTCGCCGGCTGGAACACCAAGCCGTTCACGGTGGACGTGGTGGACCTGGTGGCGGCCACGGACGACGCCTACCTGGAGCTGTGGCAGTTCCTCGGCAGCATCGACCTGGTCGAACGGATCAGCCGGCAGGAGGCACCGGTGGATGACCCGCTGGCGTGGGCCCTCGACGATCCCCGCTGCATCGAATCCTCGGACCACCGGGACATGCTCTGGCTCCGGATCCTGGACACGGGGAAGGCACTCGGCGCCCGCCGCTACCCCGTGGACGGCTCGCTGGTCCTTGCGGTGGCCGACGGCCTCGGATTCGCTGCCGGGACGTTCCGCCTGGAGGTCGCGGACGGGGAGGCTGCCGTGTCCGCCGCGCCTCCCGGCACGGTTCCCGAGCTGACCCTCGACGTCGCCTGCCTGGGCTCGATCTACCTGGGTGCCGTCTGCCCGGTGACGCTCACGGCGGCCGGAAAGATCACGGAACACGCCCCCGGGGCCGCGCTGAAAGCGCGGCTCATGTTCGCCGTCGAACGCGCACCGCATTGCCTGACGCACTTCTGAGGCCCAGCTCCGGCGCCGCCGTCCCACCGCCGCCCGCCCGCCCGGTTTGACGGCCCTGCCCCACGCCCGGCGCTTTGACCGGCGTTGCGGGATACGACTAGAATGAACGGGCGCGTAGTACGTGCGCGCAGCATGAATCCTCAATTAACCACGAACCAGGATGACCTGGCTGATCGCGCTTTGATCGCCGTATTCTTCGCCTGCATTCCATAATGCGGGCGAAGCGGTTTTCCTGACCGACTTACTATCCACAACGGAGCCCCTACTACATGACCATCACCTCCACCGAGAAGCCCGGTACCCCCGTAGTCGCCATTAACGACATCGGGACCGCTGAGGACTTCCTCGCAGCAGTCGACGCCACCATCAAGTACTTCAACGACGGAGATCTCGTCGAAGGTACCGTCGTCAAGGTCGACCGCGATGAAGTCCTGC
>JAODMA010000344.1 GCA_025464545.1 Arthrobacter sp.
AAACCACGCCTCAAGGTTCAGTCCGTTGTCCAGGATCAGGTCCGCCTTGGACGCCTTGCGGATGTCCCCGGGGGTGGGCTCGTAGCCGTGGATTTCAGCCCCGGCCTTGGTGATGGACTCGACCTGGAGCTTGTCCCCCGCCACGTTCTGCGCCACGTCAGCCAGCACCGTGAAGGTGGTCAGAACCACGGGCTTCTCGCCCGGGGAACCCTGCCCCACAGAAGCACCCCCGCAGGCGGCCAGGGCCAGACAGAGAAGAACGGCGACGGCGGCTCCGGCGGTCCGGAGGCTACGGGCGCGGGCGGCAGCTTTGGCGCGCCGAAACAAAAGTTTAGGCATACCGAATATTGTACTTGTCCTGGGCGCCCGGCGGCGGCGCTAGGCTGGTGCCATGGGCACTGCTCTCCGCACACCTCCCGCTCCCCGGCCGGAGCTTTACCGTTTCTCCCGGCTCGATCTCACCACTGCCGGGCTCTACGTTGCCGTGGCCGCCTTCTTTACCGCGGCCGGCGAGTTACTGGCGCCGCTGATGCTGCAGATTTCGAGCAACCCGGCCGTGGCATCGTATTCGGTCAACCTGCTGTTCTACGGGACCATCGGCGTCCTGGCAGTGGCCGCGGCCCGGAAGATCGCCGTGCGCGACCTCCGCGTCCTGGCCACCAGACCCTGGTTCACGCTCCTCATGGTCCCGCTGGCGGTCGTGGTCATGATGATCCTCACCGCGATCCTCGTCGCCCTCAGCGGACCCGTCCAGACCTCCGCGAACCAGGCCGGGCTGCAGGCCCTCATGCAGCAGGTCCCGGCCTGGCTGATGGTGCCCCTGCTGGTGCTGGTGGGCCCCTTCGTGGAGGAGTACATCTTCCGCCACCTGCTGATCGGCAAGCTCAGCCGGCGGGTCAACATCTGGGTCTGCTGCGCCCTGTCTGTGGTGCTGTTTGCGGCCCTCCACATCGTCGGCCAGGAAGACCTGACTCTGCCGGTGCTGATGCCCTACCTCGCCATGGGCGCCGTGCTCGTGTTCGTCTATGTCTGGACCGGCAAGAACGTGATGTTCTCGTACTTCGTTCACGCCTCGAAGAACCTGCTGGCCGTCATCTTCATCTACGCCATCCCGCCCGAGGTTCTGGAGCAGCTGCAGCGGATGCAGGGCTAGCTGGCGCGGCACCGGCCTCGGGCCTCTTCCGGCGCGGGGCTCGGCGTCGTAGGTTCTTTCCATGACACTGAACATCCAGATCGCCGTCGACTGCAGAAAACCGCATGAGCTTGCCGACTGGTGGGCCGAAACCCTGGACTGGGCCGTGGAGCCGCAGGATGAGGACTTCATCCGCTCCATGATCGAACAGGGTTTTGCCACCGACGCCGAAACCACGACCCACAACGGAAAACTCGTGTGGCGCGACGGTGCAGCCATCCGTCCACCCGAAGAACTCGACGCCAAACCACCGACCCGCCGCATCCTCTTCCAGACCGCCCCGGAGGAAAAAACCATCAAAAACCGGATCCACTGGGACGTGAACCTCGCGGGCGCGGACAAGGACACCGCGCGGTCCGCGCTTGAAGCGCGCGGCGCCACGTTCCTCTGGACCGCCCGCGAGGGACCGCATTCCTGGCACACCATGGCGGACCCGGAAGGCAACGAGTTCTGCATCAGCTGAAGCGATTACTAGACTCGGACCGTGAGCAACGAAATCCCCGCCAAGGTATCCGACGTCTTTGACCCCACCCGGTGGCGCGCCGTGTCCGGTTTTGACGACTTCCAGGACATGACGTACCACCGGCAGGTGGAGCGCTCCGAAGACGGCACCGTGCTCCGGGACCTGCCCACCGTCCGCGTCGCCTTCAATCGGCCCGAAGTCCGGAACGCATTCCGCCCCGGCACCGTCGATGAGCTGTACCGCGCCATGGACCACGCCCGGATGACACCCGACGTGGCCACGGTGCTGCTGACCGGCAACGGGCCCTCGGCCAAGGACGGCGGCCACTCGTTCTGTTCCGGCGGGGACCAGCGGATCCGCGGCCGCGACGGGTACCGCTACGCCGAGGGCGAGACCCAAGAGACCATTGATCCGGCCCGAGCCGGCCGGCTGCACATCCTTGAGGTGCAGCGGCTCATGCGCACCATGCCGAAGGTGGTCATCGCCGTCGTGAACGGCTGGGCGGCCGGCGGTGGGCACTCGCTGCACGTCGTCTCCGACCTCACTATCGCGTCCCGCCAGCACGGCAAGTTCAAGCAGACCGATGCCACGGTGGGCAGCTTCGACGCCGGCTACGGTTCTGCGCTGCTGGCCCGGCAGATCGGCCAGAAAGCCGCCCGGGAGATCTTCTTCCTGGCCCGGGAATACTCGGCCGACGACATGGTCCGGATGGGCGCCGTCAACGAGGCGGTGGACCACCCCCGGCTTGAGGAGGTGGCGCTGGAATACGCTGCCGACATCGCACGGCAGTCCCCGCAGGCTCTCCGGATGCTGAAGTTTGCCTTCAACCTCGCCGACGACGGCCTGGCAGGCCAACAGGTCTTCGCCGGTGAGGCCACCCGGCTGGCCTACATGACGGACGAGGCGGTGGAGGGCAAGGAAGCCTTCCTCGAGAAGCGCGATCCCGACTGGTCCCAGTTCCCGTACTACTTCTAAGGCTCGCCTGTGACTTCCCCAGCTGAAAAGATTGAACCTGCCCTCGCGGCGCTGGCCGCCGCCCTCCGAGGCGAAGGCCCCGCCGTCGAGCTGTCCGCCGGTCCGGACGGCTCCCCGGTGGTTGAGCTGGTGGAGACCCCGGGATTCGAGGATGCCGCCGTCGTGGTGCGGACCTCCGGCTCCACCGGCACGCCCAAGGCGACGGTGCTGACTGTCGATGCTCTGGCGGCCTCCTCGATGGCGACCGCGCTGGCGCTCAAGGGTGAGGGCCAGTGGCTGCTGGCGTTGCCGGTGCAGTACGTGGCCGGCCTGCAGGTGCTGGTCCGCTCGCTCTTCGCCGGGACCCGGCCGTGGGTTCTGGACCTCAACGGCGGCTTCACCCCGGAGGCCTTCACCGCCGCCGCGCTCGAACTGACTGACAAGATCCGGTTCACCTCGCTCGTTCCCACCCAGCTGCAGCGGCTGCTGGACTCCCCCTCGGCCGACACCCTGGCGGTGCTGCGCCGTTTCAACGCGGTGCTGCTCGGCGGCGCCCCGGCGGCCCCGGAGCTGCTCGCCTCGGCGCGCGAGGCCGGCGTCCGGGTCGTGACCACCTACGGTGCCGCCGAGACGTGCGGCGGCTGTGTTTACGACGGCGTCGCGCTGGACGGCGTCGACGTACGGCTGGCCGACGACGGACGCATCCTGCTCGGCGGCGCCACGGTGGCCGCCGGTTACCTGGCCGCCCCGGATCTCACCGCGGAGGCGTTCGTGGAGGACGACGGGATCCGCTGGTACCGCACGAACGACCTCGGGGAACTGGCCAGTGATGGCAGCCTGGTGGTTTTGGGCCGGGCCGACGACGTCGTCATCACCGGCGGCGTTAAGGTGTCCGCCGCGCACGTGCAGGCGGAGCTGGAGAAGCTCGACGGCGTGCTTGCCGCCTTTGTGGCCGGCGTTCCGTCCGCCGAGTGGGGCCAGGCACTCGCGGCCTATGTTGCGCTGGCAGACAGCTCTCCGGAGGGCATCCGGGACTTCACCGCTGGCGCCGCCTGGGTGCCCGGGCTGGGCCGACTCGCGCCGAAAACGGTGCTGGCCGCCAGCGGACTGTTGATGCTGCCCAACGGGAAACCCGACCGGCTGGGCATGACGGTTCGGCTCACCGAGCTGCATCAGGGAAAATAGATAGGCCGGGCACTCCCGGCGTCGCCGAACCAACACGAGGTACTGACCGTGGCCACAGCCGCTCAATGGATCCAAGGCGCCCGTCTGCGCACCCTGCCCGCCGCGATCGCGCCCGTCCTGATCGGCACCGCCGCCGCGTACGAGATGGGCGCCTTCCGGCCGCTCAACGCCATTCTGGCCGCGCTCGTGGCCCTGCTGCTCCAGATCGGAGTGAACTACGCCAACGACTACTCGGACGGCGTCCGCGGCACGGACGAGGACCGGGTAGGTCCCATGCGGCTGGTCGGCTCAGGCGCAGCCAAGCCCGACCAGGTCAAGTACGCGGCGTTTGCCGCGTTCGGTCTCGCGATGGTGTTCGGTCTCGTGCTGGTGATCATGACCCAGACCTGGTGGCTGATCCTCGTGGGCCTCGGCTGCGTCCTCGCCGCCTGGGGCTACACCGGCGGCAAGAACCCCTACGGATACCTGGGCCTGGGCGATGTCTTCGTGTTTGTCTTCTTCGGACTCGTAGCCACGCTCGGCACCACCTACACGCAGGCCGGACAACTGAGCCTCGCGGCCATCGTCGGTGCCGTCGGCACCGGTCTGATCGCCTGCGCCCTGCTGATGGCCAACAACGTCCGCGACATCCCCACCGACCGGAAGGCCGGGAAGAAGACCCTGGCTGTGCGGCTCGGGGACAAGCATGCCCGGGAAAGCTACGTGCTGATGCTCGCCGTCGCCATCCTGCTGGTGATCGTGCTGGCCCCGGGACGTCCCTGGATGCTCATTGTGCTGCTGCTGATCCCGGCCAGCCTGATGCCATCGTGGCTGATGATCGCGGGGCGCCGGCGCAAGAGCCTGATCCCGGTGCTAAAGCAGACCGGACTGATCAACCTCGGCTACGCCGTGCTGTTCTCGCTGGGACTGGCGCTGAGCCGCGGGTTCTGATCGCGGGTTCCAGGAACGGGTTCTAGGAGTCCTTGGGACGGTTGTCCGGGTGGACGGTGATCTCCGGGTGGGCGTCGACGAGGCGGTCCTCCGCGTCGGCGTCGGCGACTTCACCGGCGGAACGCAGCGGCTTGGCCTTGCCCGAGAAACGATTGTGCAGCGTTGCGGCGGCCGCATCGCGTTGTTTCTGGAAGAAGAGGTAACTGATGGCGAACGCCATCATGCCGGCACAGAGGACGGCGAGCAGCCAGCCCAGCTGCAGATAAACGAACAATGCGAACAATGGCACGAACAGTGCGAGCCGGATCAGGGAGTATTTCAGGAAAGCCACACTCCAAGTTTAGCCGCCGGCGTCCGGACCACACCGCCACTCTTCCCTGGTCCTCCTCGCGCCACGGCGCGCTGCCTCGCGGGCCGGAACACCGGCCACGCCGGAGACTTCCCCGGACGCTAGACTGATTACATGCTCCGTGTAGTGGTTACCGTCGCCGTTCTCGTCGTATTTGTCTACGGACTCATCGACGTGATCCGCACTGACCCACGCCAGACCAAGGGCATATCGAAGCCGGCGTGGATCGTGGTGCAGATTGTCCTTCCCGTGATCGGGGCCGTCCTGTGGTTCCTCATTGGACGCCCCCGCGGCACCGGCCCCACCGCCGCCAGCTACAGCCACCCCGTCGCGCCGGACGACGACCCGGACTTCCTGCGCAACCTTGAACTCCGCCGCCGCCAGCAGGCCGAAGCGGATCGGCTCAAAAAGCTTAAGGAAGAACTGGACGCCAAGGATCGCAAGGTCGGCGGCGAAGACGACCCCGCTGCGAGCCGCGACTCCGAATCCGGCGAAACCCACGGCTCCGGCGACGCCGGCGCACCGGGCAACGACGAGGTTAAGTAGACCGTTCCCGGCTCTCCACCGCCCGGGCGCGCGGGCCAAGGTCCTACTCGCGTCTCCCGTTGGGCGTCAATGGCCGCTAAGCGGCGGGGCTTAGCGGCCATTCAAGGCGGGTCGTGGAGCCGCGGACCGCGGCGGGCTAAGAGCGCAGCGTCTACAGCCCCGAGTAGGAGTGCAGGCCGTTGAAGAACTGGTTCACGATCGTGAAATTGAAGACCACGCAGAGATAGCCGACAATCGACAGCCAGGCCGCACGGGTTCCGGTCCAGCCACGGGTGGCACGGGCATGCAGGTAGCCGGCATAAACAACCCAGATCACAAAGGTCCAGACTTCCTTGGTGTCCCAGCCCCAGAACCGCCCCCAAGCCTTCTCGGCCCAGATGGCCCCGAACATCAGCGTAAAGGTCCAGCCGACGAAGGCAATGGCGTTGATCCGGTAGGACAGGTTCTCGAGGCTGAGCGCGGACGGCACCAGCCGCATGAAGCCCAGCTTGTCCACGCCGCCGGCGGCAACGGTCTTCTGCCGGTGAGCCTGGACGAGCTGCAGTGCGGACAGCGCAAAGGTCAGGGTGAAGAGCGCCGAGGAAATCACCGCGATGGAGACATGGATGATGAGCCAGTAGCTCTGCAAGGCGGGAACCAGGTGGCCCACCGGCGTCCAGTAGGCCACGGCGGCCGCAACCAGCATGATGACGGCCAGGCCAATAACGAAGGTGCCCAGGAAGCGGAGGTCGCGACGGATCAGGACCAGCAGGAAGACCGCTACTGCCACGAAGGCGCCGGTGGTGAGGAACTCGTACATGTTGCCCCACGGCACGCGCCCCGCACCCATGGCGCGCGTGATGACGCCAGCGGCATGGATTGCAGCGCCAAGAACCGTCAGGGCGACCGCAACCCGGGCAGGGACGCGCCGCTCGGCGTCGTAGCGCATACCGCCGTCGGCGGTCCCGCCAACCCCGGCTCCCCTCTCTTTCGAGCTGCCCGAGAGGGACGACGACGGACGCTCGGCACGGCCTACCGGCCCGGCCACGTCGGACTCCGCGCGGTCAACAGCCCCGGTGGCCCCGACGCTGGCAGCAACCGGCACGCGGGTGGTCTGGCGACTGGTGGCACCCGAAAGCTCGGCGGCTTTGAGGTCCACCGCGCGCAGCACCTTGCTGCTCTTGGCCAGGTCCCAGGCAAACGCGATGAACGCCACCGTATAGGTGCCGGCCGCGAGGAGCATGAACAGCTCGCTGTACTGGCCCATGGTTTCGTTGATGGGGAGCATTACGAATCCTTCTTTGACTCAGGCGAGCCGGCTGATGACGGGATGAAGTCTGTTGCGGGATGGTCCTGGGCGACCTGCTCAATGTTGGCGCCGGGCTCGTCCGCATCCGCCCGGTCATTATCCGCCATCCCGCTGGGAGCTGACTGGGAGTCTGTTCCGGAACCGGTCCCGGCGGCGGGCCCAGGGTCGGCCTCGCGGAGGTCCCATTCCTCCGAGAGCACGCCCCGGATCCTGGCCGCTTCGCCGGCGAGCCGATGGTCCTCGCCGCGGGCCAGGAGGCCGTATTCCACCATGGTGCGGCCGTCCTCGTGAGTTCCAGTCCGCACCCAGACGCGCCGGCGGTTGACGTACAGCGAGGTGACGAGGCCGGCGACCGCAAGGAGCGCGAAGATCAGCGCGTAAAGCTGGCCCGGGTTGTGGTGGATGTCGACGCCCACGTAGCGCTTCACGCCGTCGAAGCTGATCGAGCCTTTACCGTCGGGCAGCGTATAGCTGGCGCCGGGCGCCAGCGTGATGCCGCCGGCGTCCAGGTTCCGGGCATTGAGGGGGGTCAGCTTCTCCACATCGAGTTCGAAGACGTTCTGAGGGGCGCCGTCGTCCAGGCCGAGGTCACCGAAGTACGAGTTCAGTGTCAGTTGGGGGTTGATCAGCTCCGGGTCTCCGCTGAAGGACACACCTTCCTCGGTAACGAAGGCCGTGGGCAGGAAGAAACCGGCGAACGCGAGCTGTTCGGGTTTGGCGTCCGGCACCTTGATGACCACCGAGGAGTAGTAGTTGTCGCCCTGGAGCTTGGCTACGACCGGGCCCTGCATGGCGACGTTGCCGGCACCGTCGCGGATGGTGACGATGGGTGCGTAGCCGTTGCCGGTGAGGTACATGCTGGTGCCGCCAAGGGTCAGGGGATCGTTGACCTTGAGCACTTCCTTCCTGGCGGGCGCGTCCGGGGACTCCTTGGTGGTCACATCGGCCTTAAAGTCGATGGGTTGCCCGAATTTGCCCTGCGATTCCCGGTCGAAGGTGATCTGGAACTTGTCCAGCTGGACCGAGTAGGGCTGCAGCTGGCTGCTCTGGAAGTTCGTGCCCGGTGTGAACTGGTCATAGCCGACGAGGGTGTTCACGAACGTGTCGCCCTCCACCAGGATCCGCTGTCCGCTGTAGCCGAACAGTCCGCCGACCGCGACCGAGACAAGCACACCGATGAGCGACGTGTGGAAGACGAGGTTGCCCACCTCACGCAGGAAGCCGCGCTCAGCGCCAAGGGAAGGGCGCGCGCCGTCGCGGTCCCGGACATCGACGCGGTAGCCGCGCTTCTTCAGCGCTCCGGCGGCTTCGGTGATGGCTTGCGACGCCGGGATGCCGGCGTCGGCGGGGATGACCAGCGTGCCGTACTCGGGCAGTCGGGACAGCCGGGCCGGAGTGCGCGGCGGCTGCGAGCGCATGGCCTTGTAGTGGGCGATGGCGCGGGGAACCACGCAGCCGATCAGGGAGATGAACAGCAGGATGTAGATGGCGGAGAACCACGCCGAGGAGTACACGTCGTACAGCTGCAGCGTGTCCAGCAGTTTGCCGTAGTCCGGGTGGTCTTTGATGTACTGCGTGACGGTGGACGGGTTCGCGGGCCGCTGCGGGAACAGCGAGCCGGGCACCGCGGCGACAGCGAGCATCAGCAGGAGGAACAGTGCCGTACGCATGCTGGTCAGCTGGGTCCAGGCCCAGCGGAGCATGCCCATCGGTCCGAGAGCCGGCAGGACAGCCTCCGCCTTGGCCGCAGCGATCCGGGTCCCGTCCGCAACGGGCTTTTCGTCCGCGGCCGGCTGGCCGGCGGGGTGTGCGGTACCGGGGGTGCCGGGCGCAGTGCCGGGGGCCGGGGACTTCTTCTCTACGTTCACTCGCTCGCTCATCAGATCGGCAATTTCACATCGGTTTGGAACCAGTACTGCAACCCGGACACCCAGGTCCCCCATACGCCGCTGGCCATCAGCAGGCCCAGCACAATCAGGATGCCGCCGCCGGTGCGCTGGATGGCGAGCCGGTGCTTGCGGAAGAAGGACATCACGCCGACGCCGCGGCGGACGGCCAGGGCAATGAGCAGGAAGGGTATGCCCAGTCCAAGGCTATACACGAAGGCCAGGAAGGCGCCCTTGGCCGCAGAGGATCCGCCGGAGAGGCTCAGGAGCTGGACCGCGGAATAAGTGGGCCCGATGCACGGCGCCCAGCCGAGTCCGAACGTGATGCCCAGCAGCGGCGCGCCCCACAGCCCGGCGGGGGGCTTGGCATGGATCTTCGCGTCGCGCTGCAGCCAGCCGAAACCGCCCATGAACACGACGCCCAGAACGATCACCAGGACGCCCAAAGCCTGGGTGATCCATTTGTTCTGCGAGCCCGTGATGAGCGTCCCCAGCTGGCCAAACGCCCCGCCGAGCAACACGAAAATCACCGAGAAGCCCAGGACAAAGAGCCCGATGCCAGCCAGCATGCGGCCGCGCTTCTGCTTCTGGAGGTCGACGCCGGTCAATCCGGTGACGTAGCCCAGATAGCCCGGGACGAGGGGCAGGACGCAGGGCGAGAGGAAGGAGACCAATCCGGCCAGCAGCGCCACCGGGATGGCCAGCAGGAGCGAACCGTTGAGGATGGCTTCGGCGAAGGGACTGTTCATAGTGGGGGCCCGTTACTCTGCCACGGCTGCGGCGATGAGGGATTTGAGTGTCCCTTTCTGGATCTCGCCCAGGACCCGGGAAGCGACCCGGCCCTGCTTGTCCAGCACCAGGGTGGTGGGGACGGCCCCCGGCGGCACGAGGCCTGAGACGGCCAACAGCACGGCGCCGTCCTTGTCGTTGAAGCTCGGGTAGGTGAGGTTGAACGTCTTGTCGAACGCTTCCGCGGTGGCTTTCTCGTCGCGGAGGTTCACGCCATAAAACTGCACTCCCTGGCCTTTGAATTCCTGGTGCAGGGCTTCCAGCGAGGGCGCTTCCACCCGGCAGGGGGCGCAGGCAGCGAACCAGAAGTTGAGCACTGTGACTTCGCCCTGGAAATCCCCGGCGGCCACCGTGGTGCCGTCGAACAGCCTGCCGTGAATGTCGATGGGGTTCTTGCGGTCGGTGACGGCGAACTCCGTCACCGACCCGTCCCCGGCCACGTAGTTCTTGTTGTCCCCTGCCCTGGCCTGTTTGGCCAGCGCATCTTCCTGGGCGCAGCCGGAGAGGCCCAGCACGACGGCGATCGCGGCGCCGCCCGCTGTCAGCACGTTGCGGCGGGTCATTGCCGCATGGGCCCGCCGTTCGCCGGACCGGGGTGCGTTTCGCTCGGTCATGCTCAGGCCCCCGGGGTGCTGGACGCACCGGGCAGGAGGGCGGCCGCGGGCTCGCTGTATTCGACACGCACGAGGTTGCCGCCGTCGTCGAACACGAGAGACGTGACTGAGGTAAGGGTGCATTCCCGCTTCCGCGGGTCGTGCCAGAGGGGCTTGCCTTCGGCGCTGAGCCGGGTTGCCCAGATGGGCAGCTGGTGGCTGACCAGGATTGCCTCGGCATCCGCGCCGCCCAGGGCAATGGCCCGCAGGCGCGCATCCTGCACGGCGGCAATGACCCTGGCGGCCTGTTGCTTGTAGGGCTCCCCCCACGAGGGGCGGAACGGGTTCCGCAGCATCGGCCAGTGCTTCGGCCTGAGGAGTTCAGCCTTGGAGACGTGCAGTCCCTCGAAGTAGTTCACAGCCTCGATGATCCGGCTCTCGGTGATGATGTCGAGGTCGAGGGCGTCGGCGATGGGCTGCGCTGTCTCCTGCGCGCGGGTCAGCGGAGAGGCGGCCAGATGCACGATGTTCGCCCCTTGGGCTGCGCGGTTGTGGAAGTGCTCCGCCAGCGCCAGCGCCATCTGCCGGCCGAGCTCGGAGAGGTGGAATTCCGGCAGCCTGCCGTACAGGACGGCGTCGGGATTGTGGACCTCGCCGTGGCGGAGCAAATGAACAGTGGCTTGGGGCATGTCTACCAGTTTCTCAAAGGGCAGGGTCAATGACGAAATCTTCTACAACAGGTAGAACTGAAGAGTTTGAAGAAATGTTCCCTGAAGTTGGAATAAAAGATGCAAATGCATGTTTATACTTGGTGAAGCGGTTAGTTGAGGGTTCAACGAATGATTCAACTGACGATCAGACCTAACGCACAACCCAACCGACTCAAGGAGAAAAACATCATGGCTCTTCCCGCCAACGTCACCACCGGCATCTGGTCCCTCGACAACTCGCACAGCGAGATTGCCTTCACTGTCCGCCACGCGGGCATCAGCAAGGTCCGCGGTCAGTTCAAGGATGCCGAAGCCACCCTCGAGCTCGCCGAGAACGTCGCCGATTCCAAGGTCAACGCCACCATCAAGACCGCCAGCTTTGATTCCGGCGACGTCAACCGCGACGGCCACGTCCGCGGCGAAGACTTCTTCGACGTCGAGAAGTTCCCGGAAATCTCCTTCGTGTCCAACACCATCGTTCCCAAGGGCGACGTCTACGAACTCCAGGGCGACCTCACCATCAAGGGCGTTACCCGTCCGGTCGCCCTTGAAACTGAGTTCAATGGTGTTGCCGTCGATCCGTTCGGCAACACCCGCGCCGGCCTGTCCGCCGAAACCACGATCAGCCGCAAGGACTTCGGCCTGACCTGGAACGCAGTGCTCGAAGCCGGCGGAGTGCTCGTCAGCGACAAGGTTGCCGTCAACCTCGAACTGGCCTTCATCGCCCCCGCAGCATAGTCATCCTCTGCAGCGGCACCCCGTTTCATCCCTCGGATGGAGCGGGGTGCTTTGTTTAACGGACATGCGCTTGACCGGTCTGAAATTCCCTAGAGAACAGGGTTATCGCGGTCTACAGTGAGAGCCATGAGCAACCCTAATGATGTACCGCCGCCGCAGCAGCCGGGTGCCCAGCCTCCGCAGCCCGGCAATGTTCCGCCCGCCGGCTCCGAACCGCCGCGTCCCGGTCCGCCGGCCCGTCCCGGATACCAGCCGCCGCAGCAGTACGGACCGCCACCGGGTTATCAGCCGCCAGGGCAGCCCGGGGCTCCGGGCGGGTTCCGCTTTGAAATGCCCGCCGACCGGCCCCGGAACGTCAGCGATGTGATGCCGCAGGGGGGATTCTCCGGCATGTTCAGCGTCGCCGGCATGCCGACCGAGCTGAAGGTGTCCTATTGGATCTGGCTCATCGGAGGCCTGCTCGGCCTGCTGGGAGGCGTTATTGGCCTCTTCGGATCCTTCGTCCTTCTGGCCGTCGCTCCCGGCATCGGCATCGTGGTGCTGCTGCTGGTGCTTGTGGCACTTGCCTTGGCTGCGGCGCAGATCATCCTGGCCATGAAAATGAAGGAGGGCCGTGAATGGGCCCGGTTCGCCCTCACGATCCTGGCCGGCGCATCTCTGCTTCTGACCGTCATCAGCGCCAGCGCCACGGACGGACGGAGCGGCAGCAGCTGGCCGGGCTTCATCATCAGCCTCGCGGCCACCGTGCTGATGTGGCTGCCCAATTCGCAGGCCTGGTTCGCTTCACTGCGGGGCCGTGTCTGATCGCCGGACGGCCTGAGTACCC
>JAODMA010000358.1 GCA_025464545.1 Arthrobacter sp.
GTCGCCTGCATCGGCGGCGGATCCAACGCGATCGGCATCTTCCACGGCTTCCTGGATGACCTCGGCGTCAAGATCTACGGCTTCGAAGCCGGCGGCGACGGCGTCGAAACCGGACGCCACGCGGCCACTATCACGCTTGGAAAGCCTGGCGTGCTGCACGGCGCCCGCTCCTATCTGATGCAGGACGATGATGGCCAGACCATCGAGTCGCACTCCATCTCGGCGGGCCTGGACTACCCGGGCGTCGGCCCGGAGCACTCCTACCTCGCGGACATCGGACGGGTCAGCTACGAGCCGATCACCGACAGCGAGGCCATGGACGCGTTCCGGCTGCTCTGCCGCACCGAAGGCATCATCCCCGCCATTGAGTCCGCCCACGCCCTTGCCGGCGCGATTAAAGTAGGCCAGCGCCTCGCCGCCGAGTTCCCGGGCCAAGCGTCAGAAAAGATCGTGATCGTGAACCTCTCCGGCCGCGGCGACAAGGACGTGGCCACGGCCGCCGAATGGTTTGACCTGCTGGACAAGGATTCACCCGAGTCGGAGATCGCCAAAGAGGGGGAGCAGCTGTGAGCAGCGTCGAATCGACCAGCAGCCTGGACACGACCGGCACGAGTAAGTCGGCGGCGGCGATTGACCGCGCCAAGGCGCAGGGCCGCGCGGCCCTGATCGGCTACCTGCCCGCCGGATACCCCAGCGTGGAGGCCACGATCGCGGCCGGCATCGCCCTCGCCGAGAATGGCGCCGACCTGATCGAGATCGGCATCCCGTATTCGGACCCCGTGATGGACGGCCAGGTCATCCAGGCCGCCACCACCGAAGCCCTTGCCAAGGGCTTCCACGTGCGCGAGGTCTTCGACGTCGTCAGCGGTATCACGAGCAAGACCGATGCCGCGGTCCTGGTCATGACCTACTGGAACCCGGTGATCCGGATGGGCGTGGACGAATTCTCCCGCCGCCTGGCCGAGGCCGGGGGAGCCGGGCTCATCACGCCGGACCTGATCCCCGACGAAGCCTCCGAGTGGTTGGCCGCCTCCGACAAGTACGGCCTGGACCGGGTGTTCCTGGTGGCGCCCTCGTCCTCACCGGAACGGATGAAGCGGACCGTGGACGCAAGCCGCGGCTTCGTCTACGCGGTGTCCATCATGGGTGTGACGGGCGCCCGATCCTCGGTCAGCTCGGCAGCCAAGGAGGTTGTGGCTGCGGCCCACGCGGCCGGTGCCGAACGGGTCTGCGTCGGCCTGGGAGTGTCCAACGCGGACCAGGTCCGCGAGATCGCCGCCTACGCGGACGGCGTGATTGTGGGCACCGCCCTCGTCGCGGCACTCCGCGACGGCGGTGTGGATGCGGTAGCGTCCTTGACGAAAGACCTCAGCACCGGCTTTACCAAGGAAGAAGCGTAAGCGATGCAGTCAGTCCTCCACATGGCGGCGATGGTTCCCGTGAGCATTCCGAGTCCGGACTGGTCCGGATTCGACATCCCGCTGCCGTGGGGGTCCCTGCGCATCCACGCTTACGCGCTGTGCATCCTGGCCGGCATCATCGCCGGACTCTGGCTGACCTCGGTCCGGTGGGCGAGGCGGGGAGCTCCGGAGGGCAGCGTCTGGGACATTGCCATCTGGGCCATCCCGTTCGGCATCATCGGCGGCCGGCTCTACCATGTGGTGTCGTCACCGGACGCATATTTCGGCCCGGGCTTCGACGGCACCGGTGACCTCTCGCTGATCCCGCAGATCCAGCGCGGCGGCCTGGGCATCTGGGGCGCGGTGCTCCTCGGGGCGGTGGGCGCCTGGATCGGCTGCCGCCGGGCCGGCGTCAAACTGACCGCGTTCCTGGACGCCGCCGCACCGGGGCTGCTGCTCGCCCAGTCAATCGGCCGGTGGGGTAACTACTTCAACCAGGAACTCTTCGGCAGCCCCACGACCCTTCCCTGGGGCCTGCAGATCGACGCCGATAACCCCAACTTCCCGCCCGGCATGCCGGTGGAAACGCTGTTCCACCCGACCTTCCTGTACGAGTCGCTCTGGAACCTGGCCGGCGTGGCCATCCTGCTGGTGCTGGACCGGCGCTTCCGTTTCCGCCGGGGCCGCCTGTTCTGGCTCTACGCCATCTACTACACCCTGGGCCGGGTGTGGATCGAAGCGATGCGGATCGACGACGCCGAGCAGATCAGCCTCTTTGGGATCACTGCCAGGCTAAACGTGTGGACCAGCATTTTCGTCCTGCTCGTGGCACTAATCGCGTTCGTCGTGTTGGGGCTGCGGAAGCCCTCGCATCCCGACACCCCCTTCCTGTCGGGCCGGCAACCGGCAGCCGATGACGCCGGCACGGCAGACGCGGGTTCCGCCGCCGTCGTGAAGGACGACGCCGGCACGGCGGCCGCCGGGGGAATCCGCCATTCGGACTCCCCTGTCTCAGATAGTGAATCGCGTGGTAATCTCCCTGATAACCAAAGCGGTCCAGGAGATGCCTCTGCCCCAGCTGAAGCGTCCAAGGAATCCACCGGCGGCAGCACGTCCGTCGGTGGAGCGCCGGCGGCCGGAGCACCCGGCCACCACGCCACCGGATCCGCGCCTGAAGCTGGCGGTACCAAGTAGTCCAGCAACAGCAAACCGGGCCGCAGAGCCACCGCTCGGGGGGGCTCGTATCCACAGCGTCGTGGCAGCAGGGAATGCCGGGGACTGCAGAGCGTTGCCGTCAACGCAAACCCGGGTCAGCAGCCCGCGTAACTGTTCGTACAGGACGCCAGGCTGACCTACAATTCCAGTAAGAAATCTCTTTGTTGTGTCTGTCACGCCGGCGCACCGATTCGGGCCAATGTTGTCCCTCCCATACGCACGATCAGGAGGAAGGACGTCTCCCATGACCCAAACCCTGCACAGCCCCAGTTGGTCCGAGCCCGATCAGTCGGCCGCCGCCATGTCACCGTTCAAGCGGTTTGCGGCGATGCCCGAAGCCGCCGGACTGTACAACCCGGAGCAGGAGAAGGACGCCTGCGGCCTCGCCATCATCGCGACCCTCCGCGGGGAGCCTGGCTACGACATCGTTGATGCCGCCCTCACCGCCCTGCGCAACCTCGAGCACCGCGGCGCCGTCGGCGCCGATGAAGGGACCGGCGACGGCGCAGGCCTGCTCATGCAGGTGCCTGACGAGTTCTTCCGCGCAGTCAGCGAATTCGAGCTCCCCGCCGCCGGACAGTACGTGGTGGGCACTGCCTTCCTTCCCGCCGAGCAGCGCGAATCCGATGCCGCCAAGGCCGGAACCGAAAGCCTCGCCGCCGACGAGGGCCTGACCGTCCTGGGCTGGCGTGAAGTCCCGATCGTCGCCGACCTCGTCGGCGCCATGGCCCGGGCCTGCATGCCCTACTTCTCGCAGCCGTTCTTGGCCTCCAGCACCGGGGAAGTGCTGGAGCGCAACGAACTGGACTCGCGTGCCTGGCGGATTCGCAAGCGCGCACAGAACAAGTTCGGCGTGTACTTCCCGTCGCTGTCCTCGCGGACGATCGTCTACAAGGGCATGCTGACCACGGCCCAGCTGGAGCCGTTCTACCCGGACCTCTCCGACAAGCGATTCAAGACCAAGCTCGCGATCGTCCACTCGCGCTTCTCCACCAACACCGTCCCGTCCTGGCCGCTCGCCCAGCCGTTCCGCACCATCGCGCACAACGGTGAGATCAACACGGTCAAGGTCAACCGCAACTGGATGCGCGCCCGGCAGTCCCAGCTGGCTAACCCGCTGCTCGGCGAATCGCCCGTGGAG
>JAODMA010000398.1 GCA_025464545.1 Arthrobacter sp.
AGTTAAGGCTTCGTAGCTTGTGGCGTACGGGGACCACAGCCAGCCTCGTCCATGCTATCGGTTTCTCCAGAGGCCAACCAACGCGCCGGGCCGGTGCCGGCAGGGCAACGGGCCGGCCGTTCAGCCTCCGAACCCGGTGATGGCGAGGTTCCGCCGGATCCCGTCCAGCGCGCCCGGGGGCTCCGGTTCCCGGTAGGTGGGCGTCCCGGAAGCCGCTTCCGGGTACGGCAGGGTATCCGTGCGGCTGAGGTCCCAGGCCATGCTGGCGCTGATGCTGATCCCCCGCGGACCGGTCCGCCGGGTGGTCCCCCGGATCAGCAGCAGCCGGGTGCTGAACAGCAAGGATCCGGCCTGCTCCTGCGCCTCATGGAAGAAGACCGAATCCACGCAGCCCGTGCCGTCGTCGATGCTGATGAACACCACCCGCCTGCCGCCGCGCATGGGCGGGGTCTGGGTGGCGACCCGGACACCGGCGACCAGCACCTCGGTGCCATTGCGCAACCCCAGCAGCTTCTCTGCCGTAGTGACACCCAGCCGGTCCAGAAGCGGCCGGTGGCTGGACATCAAGTGGTCGCTGACGTCCACGGCCATCAGATCCAGTTCCGCCCGGACGGTGTCCACCAGGGTAGGGGCCGGGAGGGCGGCCTTCAGGTTGCTGAGTTCGACGTCGCCCAGCGGCAGGGACAGCTGGCCGTCGATCACCTCGGTCCCTTTCCGCTGGGGGCGGCCCTGCAGGCTTTGCAGGTGCTGGACCAGGTCAGCGCGGTTGCCGGAACTTCCCGACGCCCTGTGCAGGGAGTCGAAGGCGCCCAGCTGGGCCAGCCGCTGGATGCTCGGCTTGCTCAGCCGGGACCGGGCGCGGAGGTCCGCGAGGGAGTCATAGGGCTGTCCCGCCACGATCCGTTTCAGCTCGGTGCCGGAGAGGCCGTAAATGCCGTTCAGGCTCAGCCGGATGCCCAGTTTGCCGCGGTCCGGCCCGGCTGCCACCCGCTCCACCCGGTACTCGGCCCGGCTCAGGTTGATGTCCAGCGGCAGGATCGGGATTCCGAGCCGCCGCGCCTCCGCGACCAGGAGGCGCTTGGGATACATCCCGGGATCGTGCTCCCACAGCCCGGCGAGGAACGCCTCCGGGTGGTGGGTCTTGAGCCAGGCTGACTGGTAGGTGGGCACGGCAAAGGCGGCTCCGTGGGCCTTGCAGAAGCCGAAGCTCCCGAAAGCTTTCAGCGTCCCCCAGACCTTGTCCACTACCTCGGGGCTGTACTTCCGCGCCCGGGCTTCCTTCCGGAAAAACTCCTCGACGCGGCCTTCCAGGACCTCGTTGCCGAGGGCACGGCGGAATTCATCGGCCCGCGCCAGCCCGCAGCCGGTCATCACGTCGAAGGTCTTCAGGATCTGCTCGTGGAACACGGTGACGCCGTGGGTCTCCTTGAGGACCGGTTTGAGATCAGGGTGCGGATAGACCTCCGGCGCGAAGCCGTGCCGGTGCTCCAGGAAGGGCCGCACCATGTCCGACTTCATCGGCCCGGGGCGGAACAACGAGATGTCGATGATGAGGTCGTTGAATTCCCGGGGCGCCAGTTTGCCAATCAACTCGCGCTGTCCCGGGGATTCGATCTGGAAACAGCCCAGGGTGTGGGTGCTGCGGATCAGCTCGTAGGTGGGTTCGTCGTCGAGCGGCACTGCGTTCAGGTCAATCTGGCCGTCCGCGGAAATGTAATCGGGTCCCGTACCGTCCGGACCGGCCGGATGCGCCCCGGCGGCCACCACCTCGGCCTTCGACGGGTGCAGCCGGATGACCTCGCGGACGGCGAACGCCATGGCGCTCTGCATCCGGACCCCCAGCACATCGAGTTTGAGCATCCCCATGGGGTCCATGTCGTGCTTGTCGAACTGGCTCATCGGCAGGCCCAGTCCGCTGGGCTGGACCGGGGTACGGTCCAGCAGGGTTGCGTCACCGAGAATGACGCCGCACGGGTGCATGGAGATGTGCCGCGGGAGCCGGTCCAGCCGTTCGGTGAGGTCCACCAGCAGATCCAGTTGCTGGTTTCCGTTGAAGTCCCGTTGTTCCACCCGGCCGGCGAATTCCTTCAGCTCCGGTTTCTCCTCGAGCGCCTCACGGAAGTTGCGGGCAGAGAACCGCCACAACTGTTTGGCAATATCACCGATTTCTCCTTCCTCCATGCCCAGCGCCAGTCCGGCATCACGCACGGCACCGCGGGCGCGGTAGCCGTTCTGCATGCTCATCAGCGTGACGCGTTCAGCGCCGAAGCGCTCAAAGATCTTCCGGTAGACGTTGTGCCGTTCGGCGCTTTCGACGTCGATGTCGATATCCGGCAGGGTGGCACGGTCCCGGGACAGGAAGCGTTCGAAAATGAGGTCATGCTGCAGGGGGTTCACCTGGCTGACGTCGATCAGGTAGTTGACCAGGCTGGAAGCCCCGGATCCGCGGGCGGCGGCCCGGACCCCCATGTCCAGGATCATCCGGGAGACCTCGGCGACGGTGAGGAAATAGGATGCGAAGCCCAGGCTGTCGATGATCCGCAGCTCGTGCTCCAGCCGGCTGCGCAGCTGCTCCTCGGCCTTCCCGCCGATGCCGGGGAAGCGGCGGTTGATGCCTGACTCGCACCGCTGGCTGAGCTCCACGAGGGGATCCCCGGAGATTCCGATCACGGAAGCCTCAGGAACCACCGGCTGCTTCCACCCCATGTCCGAGACCGGGTCCATCCGGCAACGGTCCGCGAGCGCCTCGGTCTGGGCCATCAGCCTTTTCAGGTCGGCGGTACCGTATCCCGCCGCCTGCATGATCTCTTTGCCCAGCTGCAGCATCTGCACCGCCGATTTGAGCCAGCCCTGCCCGTTGGGCTGGAGCAGCGGGGCGGCGGAAAGCTCCGGCAGCGACTTCAGGGTCCGGGCCGAGTCCAGCACATCGGCCGTGGCAGCCCCGTCCTCGGCGACGTAGCGCACGGCATTGCTCAGCACGGCAGGCACGCCGTGCTCCGCGGCAAGCTTGAGCATCCGCACCGCGTGGGCAGTGCTCAGCGGCTCGCCGGGCGGGCTGAGCTGTGTGACCACCTCGGCGGCGAGCGTCCCCGGCGGCATGGCGTCAAGCCAGCGCTTGAACAGGGTGCGGGGGCGCAGGTAGCGCCGGCCGCCCATCTCCCGTCCGACGTCGGAGTCCGGACCGATCAGGACGGTCAGGACCGGCTGCAGGGTTTCCGGGTGAAGGGTCCGGGAGGCCAACTCCGCCCGGGTCACGGCGACGGGCACCGCTCCACCTGCCTTGCCGGTGGTGCGCGCATGCGCGTCAGAGATCAGCCGGCAGAGTGCCCGGTAGCCGGCGCCGTTGTTATGCCCGTGGGCCAGGACCAGGACACGTCCCCCCACTTGGGTGCGGAGGTCGCCGTCGTCGTCAAAGACCGCAAGGTCCACCCCGACGATCGGATCCAGCCCCGCTGCCATGCAGGCCTTCAGGTGCTTGACCGTCCCGTACAGGCCATCCCGGTCCGTGCAGGCGAGAGCGGTGGCTCCGTCGGCAGCGGCGGCCGCTGCCAGTTCGTCCGGCCAGGAAACCCCGTAATGGGCACTGAAGGCTGTGGAGACGTGGAGATGGGTAAAGCTCATGCTGATTTCTGCGGACGGAGGGCGTCATGGATCCGCAGCAGCCGCCAGCGGCCGCTGCCGACATGCCGGGTGAGGTCAAGGGTGAGGGTTTCCGGATCGGGGAAATCTGACTGGCGTACCTGGACCCGCCAGATCTCGTGGTCCACCAGTCCTGGGCCGCTCCCCAGCGGGGCCCGCTGTTCTTCTGCCCACCATTGGCGCCGCTCATACCAGCGGACCGGTTCGGCGCAGACGGTGTAGTGCCGGCCGGCCCAGTCCAGCTTTGACGGTACTCCGGAGGTGGTGCAGACAACGTCAACCGACTCGCTGAACATGCCCATAGCGCCTCCCGGACCAATCCCTGTAAGAACCCACCAGCGAGAACAAACCGGTAGCTATTCGAATATATCTTCGAACAATTCCAGTCTACGCCGGGGTTGGGACAAAACCTAGATCGGGGGTGGACGGACGCTTGCGCAGGTAGCAGGATTGAGCCATGAGCTCCCATAACGCACTCCTGAAGCACGTCAGCATCGCCGCCAAGGAAGCCGCCTTGGTGGCGAAGTTCGATATAGACGGAAATATCCCAGGCCAGGGCGCTTACGTGGTAGGCCTTCTTGCCGCTGAGCCGGACTATTCCCACCAACGCAGGCTGGGGATTGAGTTCATGAACGGCGAGGCCGTTTCCTTCTACTACTTCAACCACGATGGCACTGAAGAAAATTTCGACCTTAAGGGCGTGGAGCACTCAGGCAACTCCATCACCGGCAACTTCCCCATCGAGACGGTCCTCGGCCTCACCAAAGGACATCTCATGACAGCCTTCAGCGACTGTGACGGCCGGGACTACCAGGCCAACGTTCCGGTGGAAGAGGCCCTCT
>JAODMA010000402.1 GCA_025464545.1 Arthrobacter sp.
GACAGGGCGTCGGCGACTGCGTTGGCAATTGCCACAGGAAAACTCATGGAGCTGCCCTCGCCGGATCCTTTGGCTCCCAACGTGGTCAGCGGAGATGGTGTCTCAAGGTGGTTGCTGATCAATGGAAACGACGATTCTGCGCTGGTGGGGCAAAGGTAATCCATGAACGTCGTCGCTGTCGGCTGGCCGGAGTCCGAATACGTCATCTCCTCGTAGAGAGCGCCGCCGAGTGCCTGGACGAGGGCTCCGTGGATCTGGCCGTCGAGGAGGGTGGCGTTGAGGATTGTTCCTGCGTCGTGCACTGAGGACAACGTCTCGATTTTTATTTGCAGGGTCTCAGGATCTATCCGGCAGGCTACGAGCTCGGCCACGAATCCGTAGCACAGGCTCGAATTGATCTGGTCGGTGCGTGAAGGCGCCTTGGACTGCGGCGGAGTGAACGCAGCTTCCTCGTACATCCGTGCGGAGGTACCCTCTGGCAGGGAACCCGGATCCCAGTGAATGAGACCCGCTGCATGTCGGAAGGAAACGCTGCGACCGGGGTCGGCAATGACATGGACCTGTCCGTCGGCGAATTCGAGGTCCGCAGGGTCGGCCTGCAGCAGCACACCTCCGGCGATCCGGATGGACTCGCCGAGGCGGTCCGTGGCCTCAATCAGCGCGCTTGTCAGCAACGGAGCAAACCGTGACGAGTAGCTTCCGGTGCTGATCGTCCACGGCGTGGTCGCCGTATCCATCTCCACCCGGGGGCGCACCTGCGCCAACGGAAGACCCAGCCGGTCCGCTACTATCTGCCGGGCGACGGTGGCGTGCCCCTGGCCTTGAGGAACAGTTCCGAGTAGAACGGTGACAATGCCTTGTGGATCGACACTGACCCGGACGTGTTCAGTCGAGCCGGATTTGCCGCGGCCCCGGTTCTGGATCGGGGTGGCGAGTCCGACATATCCGATGTTGGTCGCCGAAGGATCGGTAATTGTGGCCACGCCAATTCCGAACAACTCGCCCCGTTCACGCGCTGCTCGCTGTTCCTCCCGCAGCCCCTCATAGTCGGCGGCGTCGAGGACCATCTGCAGGGCAGTCTGATAATCGCCGGAGTCATATATGCCCCCGCTTGGAGTCGAGTACGGGAACTCATCTTTCCCAATGAGGTTGACACGGCGGATCTCCACGGGGTCCAGGCCCAGTTCGAGGGCGATGTCATCTATCAGCCGCTCAAGTCCGAAGTACAGCTGTTGTCCGCCAAATCCCCGGTTGAGGCCCGTGGGACATTTGTTCGTGACCACTGCCCGGGCGCGGATCTGGACTTGCTCGATCCGGTAGGAGCCGGTGATGCTGCCGAAGCACCGGTACAGGGTGCTGGGTTCGGGAGGGCGCATGTAGGCTCCGACATTATCGATCAGGTCTACGCGCAGGGCCGAAATAACGCCTTGGTCGTCGAATGCGGCCTCAAACGTCATTTCGCGGTCCGATCCGGCGGAACTCGAGAGCATATGTTCAAGGCGGTCTTCGGTCCATCTCACCGGCCTGCCGGCGTGCTTGCTGGCAAGAGCCATCAGTGCAACGTAGGGGTAGATCGCTGCCTTAATGCCGAAGCTGCCGCCGATGTCAGCGGGCACGATCAGCCGCAACCGGGACGTCGGGATGTTGAGTGCACCCGCGACGACCTGGACCATTGAGAACGGGCCGTGGAAGTTTGCCCATGTTGTAACCTCCGGCCCGTCTGCGGTTTCCCGCCACTCTGCGATCACGCTGGAGCACTCCATGGGCGTGGAGGAGTAGCGGGGGAACGAGTAACGCTTGGAGACGGTGTGGCGGGCCTGTGCGAAACTTTCGTCCACCTCCCCGAAGGTGAAGGTGCGGTCCGTGGCCACGTTGCTGTCGGCGGAATCGTGGAGGCGCGGCGCGTTCGCCCCCATGGCCTCGTAAGTGCGCACGACGGCTTCCAGTGGTTCGTAGTCAATCTCGACGAGCTCGGCGGCGTCTTCGGCGGTGTACCTGTCGGTGGCGACCACCACGGCGACCGGTTCGCCGACGTAGCGGGTCTTATCCGTCCCTGTTGGGTAGTAGGGCATCGGGGTCTTCACGGAGAGCGGGAAAGGTTTCAGGGTTTGGAGAACCTCCTCTGGGCCGATCACGGCAGCGACGCCGGGGTGGCGCCGAGCGCGCTCGAAGTTGACACTGCGGATCCGGGCGTGCGGGTGCGGGCTGCGAACTACAGCGGCCACCAACGTTCCGGGTAGGGGGTCGAGGTCATCAAGGAAGCGGCCCTGGCCGGTGAGGAGCTGGGGATCCTCGATGCGTGCGAGATCATCGGTCATTGGGAGCTCCTGGCAGGTGGTGGGGACTGGTTGCTCTCTGTATCAGCGAGGACTCTGTAGTCGCCGTCGACGAGCCTGCGGCGCAGGATCTTGCCGACCCCAGAGGTCGGGATAGCGTCAATCGCGACGAGTCGTTTCGGTCGTTGAAGCGAGGGCAGGCCGGATTTCTCGCGTACCCATGTCTCGACCTGGGCGAGGGTGAGGCGGGGGTTGGTCCGGTCCGCCGGGACGAAGAAGGCTGTGACGGCTGACCCCCATTTGTCGTGGGGGGTGCCGGCGACCACCACATTCTCCATGTAGGGGCAGCCGGCAAGGCTGCGCTCGATCTCCTCGGGATAGAGGTTTTCGCCGCCGGAGTTGATCATGTCATCGACGCGCCCCGATACCCACAGGTCACCGTCGTCATCCTCTGTGGCGAGATCCCCCGGAAAATACCAGCCGTCCCGAATGGATTTTGCGTCGGCGTCGGGGCGGTTCCAGTAGCCGGTAAATGCTTCAGGGCTGTCCATGCTGACCGCGATTTGCCCCTGCTCACCTTGCGCAACGATCTGGTCGGGATGGGCCCCCGGTACGGGATCTACGAGGCGGACGTTGGAGAAGACTCCGGCGCGGCCTGCGCATCCGGGCTTTCGCGCGCTGTCAGGGCCGATCGTAAAAGTGTAGATTTCGGTGCTGCCGAAGTGGTTAACG
>JAODMA010000492.1 GCA_025464545.1 Arthrobacter sp.
ATGAGTTTGATTCCCACTGATTTCCACGATGCCTTAGCACGACGGTGGACCAGTCTCCGTGTCCAGTGAACCCAGACCTTTGCCAGTCTAGTGACGATTCTTGCCAAACCGCCAATAAGGGTGACTCAAATCATGTGGTCATCGGAAACCTTCGCAGCGGCGCCCCGGACGACGCCTCCGAAGGCGGCTTCTGCGGCCGCTCCACCGGCCGTCAACCTCGCCTAGAATCGCTCTGAGAACCCCATGAGCACCGAGAATGCCTATCAAGGAGCAGCGTGCGATTCCTGAATGAGCCCACCACCGACCTGACGTATTCGGACATCTTCCTGGTACCGTCCCGCTCCGGTGTCACCTCGCGCCTGGACGTGGACCTGGCGGCGGACGACGGAACAGGCTCCACGATTCCCCTCGTGGCCGCGAATATGACGGCGGTGACCGGCAAACGCATGGCCGAAACGATGGCGCGCCGCGGCGGTCTCGCCGTCCTGCCGCAGGATGTGCCGCTCGATGTGATCCGGGATGTCACTGCCTGGATCAAGGCCCGCCACTCGGTCCTCGAGACCCCTGTCACGCTTTCGCCCTCCGATACGGTCATCGATGCCCTGCACCTGATGGGCAAGCGGCCGCACGGCGCGGTGACCGTCGTCGATGGCACTGGCACGGTAGCCGGCGTCGTCCGCGCGGCAGACTGCGAGGGCCAGGACCGCTTCGCGTCCCTGGCGTCGGTGCTCCGGCACCAGCCCCTCGTGCTGGACGCGGCACTCTTTGACGGCGCGTTCGACGGCGGGGTCGACGCCGCGTCCGAAGCGGCGCTCCGCCGGGCGTTCGACGCGATGGACGCTGCCGGCACCGACTACGTGCCGGTGCAGCAGGGCGGTTCACTCGCTGGTGTCCTGACCCGGAAGGGCGCGCTGCGGTCCACGCTGTACCGCCCGGTTCTGGACGATTCGGGCAGGCTCAAGGTCGCCGCCGCCGTCGGGATCAACGGTGATGTCGCCGGACGGGCCGCCGAACTCCTCGCCGCCGGTGTGAATGTGCTGGTCCTCGACACCGCGCACGGCCACCAGCAGAAAATGTTCGACGCGCTGGGTGCCGTTAAGGGCATCAACCCCGGCGTGCCGGTTGTGGCGGGCAACGTGGTCACCGCGGACGCGACCCGGGAACTCATCCAGGCCGGAGCAGACATCGTCAAGGTGGGCGTGGGCCCAGGTGCCATGTGCACCACGCGGATGATGACGGCGGTAGGTCGTCCCCAGTTCTCCGCCGTCCTGGAATGTTCGGCTGCAGCACGCGCCGCCGGCGGCCGGGTATGGGCCGACGGCGGCGTCCGCTATCCGCGTGACGTGGCCCTTGCGCTGGCGGCCGGGGCAAGCCAGGTCATGATCGGCTCCTGGTTCGCCGGCACCCACGAGAGCCCGGGGGACCTGCAGCTGGATGCCAGCGGCCGGCAATACAAGGAAAGCTTCGGCATGGCCTCGGCCCGGGCGGTCCAAAACCGCAACCAGCGCGAGGGGGCCTTCGAAAAGGACCGCAAGGCCTTGTTCGAGGAGGGCATCTCCACCTCACGCATGTTCGTGGATCCCGCCCGGCCCGGCGTCGAGGACCTGCTCGACATGATCACGTCCGGCCTCCGCAGTTCCATGAGCTACGCCGGCGCCGCGGACCTCGCAGCGTTCCGCGAGCGAGCCGTTGCCGGGATCCAGTCCGCCGCGGGCTACGAGGAAGGCCGCCCGGTTCCGCAGAGCTGGTGATCCTTGCGGGGGTTGCATGGCAGTGGAGGGGGGCGTTGCCGGGCGTCACCTGAAGTGCGGCGGCAGGCGCTACTGTAGACTGACATCCTTATGGACAGTAAATCTAGGTGCCGGCCTGGGGGCTGCCAGCGGAGAACGGAAACCGTTACCGCGCAGTCCACCCGCAGAGCCGGCAAACCCCGTTCACGCGCCCATCACTCACCGGCTTCACACGAGTCCGGAGCCTTCCAGGAAGCCGGATCGGCGCACGCCGACCATCCTCCGCCGGGCCGATCGCACCAGCTTCCAAGGACCGGGTCCTCCTGCGCCCGGCACCACCCAGCCCGGGCTGCGCGCTGTGCCGCAGCCGCGGAAGCAGGCCGCTAGATGGAGTGGTTACTGCTCGCAGCCGGCGTGCTGCTTGTCCTCGGCACCGGCTTCTTCGTAGCGGTTGAATTCTCTTTGGTCGCCCTGGACCAGGCCACCGTCCAGCGGGCCGTGGATAACGGCGATTCTGCCGCCGCGCCGCTGCTCAAGTGCCTCAAATCCCTGTCCACGCAGCTCTCCAGCTGCCAGCTCGGCATCACCATGACCACGCTGCTTACCGGCTACGTGATGGAACCGTCGGTCGGGAAGCTGCTCGAAGGGCCGTTGGCCGAGCTCGGGTTCCCGGAGGCTGCCGTGGCCTCGGTGTCCCTGGTGCTCGCGATGGCCTTCGCCACCCTGCTGTCGATGTTGATCGGCGAGCTGGTGCCCAAGAACATGGCCATCGCCTTGTCCTTCCCCATCGGCAAGGCCCTTGCCCGTCCGCAGCTGGTTTTCACGGCCATCTTCAAACCCGCCATCGTGGTGCTCAACGGCTTCTCCAACAAGGTCCTCAACGCCTTCGGGCTCGAGGCCAAGGAAGAGATCTCGGGCGCCCGCACCCCGGCGGAACTGGCGTCCCTCGTGCGCCGTTCCGCGGCAATGGGAACGCTGGACCCCGGGACCGCCAACTTCGTGGCCCGGACACTCAAATTCTCGTCGCGGACGGCCGCGGACGTCATGACGCCGCGCATCCGGGTGGAAACGATCGACGCTGACCAGCCTGTCACCGACATTGTGGAGGCCGCCCAGCGCACGGGGTACTCGCGCTTTCCCGTCATCGGCGACTCCTCCGACGACATCCGCGGCGTGGTCCACGTCAAGAAGGCCATCGCCGTGCCCTCGGGCAGGCGGGCCAAGCTTGAGGCCGGGGCCATCATGACCGATGTGCTCCGCGTTCCTGAAACCATCCACCTCGACGCCCTGCTGGCCGAGCTGCGCGAAGGAAACCTGCAGCTGGCCGTGGTCCTCGACGAATACGGCGGAACCGCCGGCATCGCAACCCTGGAGGACCTCGTGGAGGAGATTGTCGGCGAAGTCGCGGATGAACATGACAAGGTCAGGCCGGGGCTGCTGCAGAGTGCCTCGGGGGACTGGTACTTCCCGGGTCTGCTCCGCCCCGATGAACTCTCCGAACAGATTCCCGGCCTGACCGTGCCCGACGAAGCTGCCTACGAAACCGTGGGTGGTTACGTCATGAGCAAGCTGGGCCGCATCGCATCGGTCGGTGACACTGTCGACGTTGGCGGCGGGGCTTTGAGCGTCACCCGCATGGACGGGCGACGGATCGACCGGATCTGCTTCACGCCTGCCCGCGTCAGCGGCGCGGAGCATGCGGATAACCAGAAGTCCGGCCAGGTCGGTGCCGCATGAGCGACTGGGTAGGAATCCTCTGGCTTGTTCTCCTGCTGATCGGCAACGCCTTCTTCGTGGCCGCCGAGTTTGCGGTCATGTCCGCCCGCCGGAGCCAGATCGAACCGCTCGCCGAGGCAGGGTCCAAGCGGGCACAGACCACGTTGCGGGCAATGGAAAACGTCTCCCTGATGCTGGCCTGCGCCCAGCTCGGCATCACGGTCTGCTCGCTGCTCATCCTGCAGGTCGCGGAACCCGCCATCCACCACCTGATGGCGGTGCCGCTGGAAGCCGTGGGCATGCCGATGGAAATCGCCGACGTCGTCGCGTTTGGGGTTGCGCTGCTGGCCGTTACGTTCCTGCACGTCACCTTTGGCGAGATGGTGCCCAAGAACATCTCGGTTTCGGTCGCTGACAAGGCAGCCCTGCTGCTGGCTCCGCCGCTGATGTTCATCGCACGGGCAGTGAAGCCGGCCATCGTGGCCCTGAACTGGTCCGCGAACCACATCCTGAAACTGATGCGGATCGAGCCGAAGGACGAAGTCACGTCCTCCTTTACGCTGGAGGAAGTCCAGTCGATCGTGCAGGAGTCCACGCGGCACGGACTGGTGGACGACGACGCCGGCCTCATCACCGGTGCGCTGGAGTTCTCCGAGCACACGGCGTCCCGGGTGATGGTCCCGCTGGAGAAGCTCGTGATGCTGAAGGCTGCCACGACCCCGGTGGAGTTTGAGAAGGCCGTGAGCCGGACCGGGTTCTCGCGCTTTCCGATGCTGGACGATGACGGCATGCTCTCCGGCTACCTGCATATCAAGGATGTGCTGTCCATCCCCGACGCGGCGTACCACCAGCCGATCGCCGAGAGCCGCATCCGTTCGCTGGCGAACCTGGCCATGGACGATGAGATCGAGAAGGCCATGTCCGTCATGCAACGGACCGGCTCGCACCTGGCCCGCGTGATCGGCCAGGACGGGAAGACCCAGGGCGTCCTGTTCCTCGAGGATGTCATCGAGGAACTCGTCGGCGAAATCCGGGACGCCACCCAGGCCACCGGCTACCGGAGGCTCGGACACGACTAAAGGGCTCGGACAGGATTCAGGGGTGTAGCCCTAAATAGGAATCATTCCTATTTAGGGCTACACTTTAAGCTGTTGCTATTGGTCCTGATTCTCATTACCAGATCGAGGTTTCCCCATGCGTCGTCCTGCTGCCCGCGCCATCGTGACCGCTGTTGCCGGCCTAAGCCTGATGCTGACGGCCTGCAGCCCGGCGGCGGAGAGCGCCGGCGCGGGAGCCGATGACGGTGTCGTCGAGGTCGTCG
>JAODMA010000424.1 GCA_025464545.1 Arthrobacter sp.
CCTCCGCCCTGCCGGCACGGGCCCGGCACGGGCGCGGGCGGTCGGGCGGCGAGCCTGCCGGGCTTCCCGCCCCGCGTTGCATAATCTTCCATTGTGAACGCACTCGACCAGGTTCCGGCAGATTTCCTCTTTGCCCTGCGAACCCTTCGACAAGCACGGTGCCGCAGTGAACTGCGCCTGGAGGAGATTCCGGCGCCCTCGAGGCTGGCACCCTTCGCCGTGGCCCTCGGCGCCGAAGTCCTCGTGCCGGGAGACCCGGCCGGTGCCGGCGCTGTCCACGGCCCAGCTGCGGCCGCCTTCGCGCCCGCTTCGGGGAGCGACGACGTGGAGCTGGCCACCGGCCGCTTCATCCTGCTGCACGATCCCGACGGTTCCGCTGTCTGGGACGGGGAATTCAGGATCGTGACGTACATCCGCGCCCAGCTGGAGCCCGAGATGGGCAATGACGAAATGCTCGGCTCGGTCGACTGGACCTGGCTCGTGGAAGCCCTGGACACCCACGCCGCGCCCTACCGTTCGGCCGGCGGCACTGCGACGAGAGTGTTGTCCGAAAGCTTCGGCACACTCTCCGACCGGCCCGATTCGATCGACATCGAACTGCGCGCCTCCTGGACCCCTGCCAGCGCCGACATCACGTCGCATCTGGAGGCATGGTCCGACATGGTCTGCACTTTCGCGGGGCTTCCGCCGCTGCCCGAGGGCGTCTCCCCGCTCCCCCGCCGCCGACCCGAGCAGCCCTGAGCCGCGCGCCTTATCGGCCCTGTTTCACCCGAACCGAAGCCCTTGCTGCCGGGTTGTCGGTAAACTGAAGGCATCATGACCCCTCAAATACCGGAAATCACCACGGCCGGCGCCTTTCAAAATACGACAGAGGCCGCTGAGACCCCAGCCCATATCACCGTGGAGGGCTTCGACAGCCTGGTCCCCGAGGTAATCGACCTCGATGCACCGCGCGACGGCGTCCCGCTGGTGATCGAAACCCAGTCCGGCCTGGAACGCTGCGCCGCGGCCCTCGCCGCCGGTCACGGTCCCGCCGGAGTGGACGCTGAACGGGCTTCCGGATTCCGGTACGGCCAGCGCGCCTTCCTGGTCCAGATCCGCCGGGAAGGCTCCGGGACCTGGCTGATCGATCCGGAACCCTTCGGCGACCTGCGGATCGTCAACGAAGCCCTGAGCGGCGTGGAATGGATCCTGCACGCGGCCAGCCAGGACCTGCCCTGCCTGTCCGAGCTCGGCATGTGGCCGGACAAGCTCTTCGACACCGAGCTCGCCGCCCGGCTGGCCGGCCTGCCCCGCGTGGGCCTCGCCGCAGTCATCGAACAGCTCCTGGGCTTCGGCCTGGCGAAGGAACACTCTGCCGCGGACTGGTCCACACGCCCGCTTCCCGAACCGTGGCTCCGCTACGCGGCCCTCGACGTCGAAGTCCTCACCGAACTGCGTGAGGAACTCATTGAGCTCCTCGTGGCCGACGGCAAGCTGGACTTCGCCGAGCAGGAGTTCGCCGCCATTCTCGAGGCCGGCCAGGCACCGCCCCGCGTCGACCCCTGGCGCAAGACCTCCGGACTCCACCAGATCCGCGACCGCCGCCAGCTGGCCGCTGTCCGTGAACTCTGGCTGGAACGCGACTCACTGGCCCAGAAGCGCGACGTTGCGCCCGGACGGCTCATCCCGGACTCGGCCCTCGTGGCCGCGGCCAAGGCCATGCCCAGCACGGTCCCGCAACTGCTGGGCACCAAGGGCTTCCACGGCCGCGCCGCCCAGCGGGAGGCGCCGCGCTGGCTGCGCTGCATCAGCACGGCCCGGGCCCTCGAGGAGCTTCCACCGCTTCACTTGCCCACCAACGCCCCCCCGCCGCCGCGCGTCTGGGCAGACCGCGATCCGGAGGCCGCCGCGCGGCTGGCCACCGCCCGGCCCAAGCTGCAGGCCAAGGCCGAGGAACTCAACCTGCCGGTGGAGAACCTGCTAACCCCCGACTACCTCCGACGGGTAGCCTGGCGTCCGCCGGCGGAAATCAGCGAGGATGGCGTGGCGGAGGAACTGCAGAACCTTGGCGCGAGGCAGTGGCAGATAGAACTCGCCGCCCCGCTGATCGCTGAGGCCTTCCTCAACCCGGCCCCGCTGCCCGACAAGGCCCCCAAGGCCGCTGCACCTGCGGCCGCAGCTGAGCCCGCCAACTAGCGCCGACGCGTCCGCAGCGTCGATCGTTCAGGTCGAAGGTTCTCCACTCTGCCCACCGGCACGCCGTTCACCTCGGTATCGGTGAAGCCCATGGACGGCTGGACCGCCACGCTATTTTCGGGACCGGACCCTCATCGCCGAGACCGGCAGCACCGTCAGGTTGGCCCCCTGCCACCCCGGGCACGGCACGCGCCAAAGCACCTTGCCAGCTATGTTACTCACGAGTAACATGATGAGTGATGTCGCCCGGATCACGGCCGTCGTTGGCTCCCGTTGCCATCGGCCCCGGTCCGGCACCCCTGTCTCAATGAGGAGTAACACGTGAGCGAAGCCAGCCGCAGCGGAAAACACAGCAGCGCGAATCCCCGCACCGTCCGCGACGTCGTCTTCGTCGACGGCGTCCGCACCCCCTTCGGCCGGGCGGGCGAGAAAGGCATCTACGCCGGAACCCGTGCCGACGACCTCGTGGTGAAGTGCATCCGGGAACTGATGCGCCGGAACCCTTCGCTGCCCGCAGACCGCGTCGATGAGGTCGCCATCGCAGCCACGACGCAGACCGGCGACCAGGGCCTGACCATCGGACGCACCGCCGCCCTGCTGGCCGGCCTGCCCCGCACGGTGCCGGGCTTCGCCATCGACCGGATGTGCGCCGGGGCGATGACCGCCGTCACCACGACGGCCAGCGGCATCGGCTTCGGCGCCTATGACGTCGTGATCGCCGGCGGCGTGGAACACATGGGCAACCACCCGATGGGCGCCGGTGCGGACCCCAACCCGCGTTTTATGTCCGAACGGATTGTGGACCCCGCCGCCCTGAACATGGGCAACACGGCCGAGAACCTGCACGACCGCTTCCCCGCCATCACCAAGGACCGCAGCGACGCCTACGCCGTCGCGTCCCAGGCCAAGCTGGCGACCGCCTACGCCAACGGCCGGATCCAGCCGGACCTGGTGCCCGTTGCCACGATGAAGCCCGGCCAGGGCTGGACGGTCAACACCGTGGACGAGCCGCCGCGGCCGGGAACGTCGCTGGATGACCTCGCCACGCTGAAGACCCCGTTCCGGGCCCATGGCCGGGTCACTGCCGGCAACGCCGCCGGACTCAATGACGGCGCGACTGCGGCCCTGCTGGCTTCCGCTGACGCCGCCGAGGAACTCGGGTTGCCCGTCCGCATGCGGTTAGTCAGCTATGCCTTCGCCGGTGTGGAACCCGAAGTCATGGGCATCGGACCGGTCCCGGCCACCGAAAAGGCCCTCAGGAACGCCGGACTGGGCATCGGGGACATCGGCCTTTTCGAAATCAACGAGGCCTTCGCCGTCCAGGTGCTCAGCTTCCTGGACCACTTCGGCATTGCCGACGACGACCCCCGGGTCAACCGCTACGGCGGCGCTATCGCCGTCGGACACCCCCTCGCGTCCTCCGGTGTGCGGCTGATGAACCAGCTGGCCCGCCAGTTCGAGGAAGATCCATCCGTGCGCTACGGCATGACCACGATGTGCATCGGGCTGGGCATGGGAGCGACCGTCATCTGGGAGAACCCGCACCACGCCGATTACGGCACCGCAGCCGGAACCGCCGGGAACACCACCGCCACGACCACCGAGACTGGAGCCGCAGCATGAGCGCCGCCGATTTCCGCCAGCTGGCCGATCTCTTCCCGAACGAGACGGTCACCCACTCCTACGTCCAGGACATAGAGCTGCCCGCCGTCAACGGCACCAGCCCCGGAACCTTCGCCCTGGTCACGCTCGACAACGGGCTGGACCACTCCAAGCCGACCACCTTGGGCCCGAACACCCTGATCGAACTGGGCACCGAGCTGGAGGCACTGAAGGAGCGCGCCGCCCGCGGCGAGATCGTCGGTGTCGGCGTCACCGGCAAGCCGTACTTCCTGGTGGCCGGGGCGGACCTGTCCACGGTGAAGTCCCTCAACGGCCGCGAAAACGGACTCTGGATGGCCCAGCTGGGCCACGACGTCTATGCGACCCTGGCCAACCTCGGAGTCCCCAGCTTTGCCTTCATCAACGGTCTCGCCCTCGGCGGCGGCCTGGAAATCGCGCTGCAGTCCACCTACCGCACCGTATCCACCGGCGCCGGCGCACTCGCCCTGCCCGAAGCCTTCATCGGCCTCATCCCGGGCTGGGGTGGCGTGTACATCCTGCCGCGGCTGATCGGTCCCGAGAACGCCCTCAAGGTGATGATCGAGAACCCGCTGAGCAACAATCGCACCCTCACCGGGCCGCAGGCCTACGAGCTCGGCATGGCGGACGCCATCTTCGAGCCCGCCGACTTCGTGGAGCAGTCGCTTCACTGGGCCGCCCGGGTTCTCGCCGGCACCGCGGCGCCGGAACGCGCCAACGCCGTCGACCCTTCCGCCCCGGAGGTCGCCGCCCGCTGGGCAGAGGCCGTCGCCGCCGCCCGCGCCTTCGTGGAGGCCAAGACCTCCAACGCCTCACCGGCGCCGGCCAAGGTCCTGGACGTGATGGAAGCGAACCGGACTCTGACGCAGGCCGAGTCCGCCGCGCTCGAATGCGAGACACTGGCGGACCTCATGCAGACCGACGAGTTCCGCTCCACCGTCTACGCCTTCCTGGACCTCGTGCAGCGGCGCTCCAAGCGCCCGGCCGGGGCCCCGGACCGCAAGCTCGCGCGGCCGGTGACCAAGATCGGCGTCGTGGGCGCGGGCCTGATGGCCAGCCAGCTCGCACTGCTTTTCGCCCGCCAGCTCAAGGTGCCCGTCGTGCTGACGGACATCGACCAGGCCCGCGTGGACAAGGGCGTGGGCTATGTCCACGCCGAAGTGGACAAGCTCCTGGCCAAGAAGCGGATCAGCCCCGACGCCGCCAACCGGACGCGCGCCCTCGTGAGCGGTTCGGTGTCCAAGGACGTCTTTGCGGACGCCGACTTTGTGATCGAGGCGGTGTTCGAGGAACTGACTGTCAAGAAGCAGGTCTTCAAGGAACTCGAGGCGATCGTCTCGCCCGAGTGCATCCTCGCCACCAACACCTCCTCGCTGTCCGTCACGGCGATGGCGGCGGACCTGCAGCACCCCGAGCGGCTGGTGGGCTTCCACTTCTTCAACCCGGTGGCCGTGATGCCGCTGCTGGAGATCGTCCGCGCGCCCAGGACCGGCGACGCCGTGCTGGCCACCGCCTTCGAGCTCGCCAAGGGGCTCAAGAAGACCGCCGTGCTGGTCAAGGACGCCCCGGCCTTCGTGGTGAACCGCATCCTGCTGCGCCTGATGGGCGAGGTGACCGCCGCGTTTGACGAGGGCACTCCCGCCGACGTCGCGGACAACGCCCTGCGCCCGATGGGCCTGCCGATGACGCCTTTCACCCTGGGCGCAATGGTCGGGCTGCCGGTGGCGCAGCACGTGCAGGAATCCCTGCATGCTGCCTTCGGGGACCGCTTCCCCGTTTCGCAGAACCTGCAGAAGCTCATCGACAACGGCGTGAAATCCATCTGGGCACCCGGGAACGGCCCGGACGGCAAGCCGTTCATTCCGGCCGAGACCCTGGCCCTGATGTCCTTCGGCAGCACGCCGTCCACCGGCGAGGATGTGCTCCGCCGGACCCAGGATGCGCTGGCGGAGGAAATCGGACTGATGCTGGACGAGGGAGTTGTCGCGGGGCCGGAGGACATCGATCTGTGCATGATCCTCGGCGCGGGCTGGCCGATGTTCCTCGGCGGCATCACCCCCTACCTGGACCGGGTGGGCGCCTCCGAACGGGTCACCGGCAGGAAGTTCCAGGCGCCCGGGGTGACGTCCGGGCCGGCCGCGTAAAGCTGCCGTTTCCGGCAGGCCGCCGTTTCTTGGGACCGTCGGCCGCCGGGAACTGTCTCCACGGAGACCCGGCATCGGTCAGGCGTCCCTCAGCCTGCCGTCCTTGAGCTCCAGGACGCGATGTGCGCTCATCCGCGCATATCCGAGATCGTGCGTGACCAGTACGACGGCGGCACCGCGCGCCGCGGCAGCCGCGGCGGCGGTCTGCAGCGCCTCCAGGCCGTGCCGGTCCAGCCCGATGGTGGGCTCGTCCAGCGCAAGGACGGCCGGCTCCCGGGCCAGCACGGTGGCCAGGGCGAGCAGCCGCTGCTG
>JAODMA010000461.1 GCA_025464545.1 Arthrobacter sp.
CGAAACCCGCGGCTGAACGCTGGAGTGCCGGGCCGCGTGTGACACATTAGACACGAGTTGCACGACACAATGTGATGGCCGCGCCCCGGGCTTACCCCTATCCTCGAATAATCATGACAACAGCTTCGAACACTGATCCCGCGACGGAAGCTTCAGCGGACTCCCCGGCGGGCAGAACCGCTACCAGCCGGCTGGGTTCGCGGCCCATCGGAGTGTTCGATTCGGGCGTAGGCGGGCTCACGGTGGCCCGCTCGATCATCGACCAGCTGCCGAACGAATCCATCCTGTACGTCGGCGACACCGCCCACGGCCCCTACGGCCCGCTGCCTATCGCCGAGGTCCGCGCCAACGCGCTGGGTGTCATGGACGAACTGGTGGATTCGGGCGTCAAGCTGCTGACCATCGCCTGCAATTCCGCTTCCGCCGCCGTGTTGCGGGACGCCCGCGAACGCTACACCGCCCGCTACGGGATCCCGGTGATCGAGGTGATCCAGCCGGCCGTGCGGCGCGCCGTCGCGGCCACCCGCAGCGGCCGCGTCGGCGTCATCGGTACCTCGGCCACCGTCGGTTCCCGCGCCTACGAGGACACCTTCGCGGCCGCTCCGGACCTAGCCATCACTTCCGTGGCGTGCCCGGCATTCGTGTCGTACGTGGAGGCGGGCATCACGACCGGCCCGGAGCTGCTCGCCGTCGCCCGCGAGTACCTCGAGCCGCTTATCGCCGCCGGAGTGGACACCGTGGTGCTCGGCTGCACGCACTACCCGCTCCTCACGGGCGTTATTTCCTTTGTCCTGGGGGAGGACGTCACCCTGGTTTCGAGCGCCGAGGAAACCGCCAAGGACGTCTACCGCGCGCTGGCCTCCCGCGGCCTGGAACGGCAGGACGCCGCTGCGCCGGAGCACAATTTCGTCGCCACCGGTGATGCCGTGCAGTTCGAGTCCCTCGCCCGGCGCTTCCTGGGCCCCGAGGTCCTCAGCGTCCGTCACGTGGACCACGTCGCCGCCCAGTACCCCACCGGAAGCCTGGCCAGGATCACGCCGGAAATGATCGCCGCCGCGCAGGCGGACACGGGCCGGCCGCGGACATCGCACTTCGTCACGTCGACCACTACCGCCTCCTCCGAGGGCTCTTCCCTGCCTTCTGCCCTGCGGAGGGCGGGCCTGTGAAGCTGACCATCGTGGGCTGTACCGGATCCTTTCCGGGCCCAGGCTCGCCGGCGTCGTGCTATCTGCTCACAGCCAACGACGGCGAACGGAACTGGAAGATTGTCCTGGACCTCGGCAGCGGCGCGCTTGGCGCCATCCAGCGGTACACGGACCTCGAGGACATCGACGCGATCTTCCTCACGCACCTGCACCCGGACCACTGCATGGACCTGTGCGGGCTGCACGTGGCGGTGCGCTGGAAGCCGGGTGGCTGGGGCCGGGGCCGGATCCCGGTCTGGGGACCGGCCGCGACGGCGGACCGGATGGCCACTGCCTACGGCCTGGAACTGGACCCGGGCATGCACGAGGAGTTCGACTTCAGCAACTGGTCCGAGCGCAAGCCCGTCGCCGTGGGGCCCTTCACGGTGACTCCCTATGCCGTGAACCACCCGGTCGAGGAGGCGTATGCGCTCCGCGTCGAGGTCACCGAGCCGGCCAGGGACGGCAGCCCGGTCACCCGGGTGCTGAGCTACTCGGGGGACACCGATTCCTGCAGCGGGCTTGAGGACGCGGCCCGGGACGCCGACCTGTTCCTCTGCGAAGCGGCCTTCGAGGAGGGCCGCGACGACGGGATCAAGGACGTGCACCTGACCGGCAAACGCGCGGGCGCGGCCGCCGCGGCCGCCGGTGCGCGTCGCCTGCTCCTGACGCACATCCCGGTCTGGACCTCCCCGAGCACTGTCATGGCGGAGGCCAAGCCGGTCTTCCCGGGTGACGTCGCCGTCGCCGTCGCCGGGGTGCACTACACGATCTGAGCCGCCCGCGCTGACGCCGCCCGGGCCGGAGCGCTCCGGTGTGCGCAGTTGATCCCGTCCGGGGTCGATAAGCTAAAGGCATGACTTCCGAAGCACTTACCGCCCCCGTCATCCGCGCCGATGGCCGCACGCCCGATCAGCTCCGGCCGATCAGCATCACCCGCGGCTGGTCCAAGCAGGCCGAAGGTTCGGCCCTGATCGAGTTCGGCAACACCCGGGTGCTGTGCACGGCCTCCCTGACCGAAGGCGTCCCGCGCTGGCTCAAGGGCGAGGGCCGCGGCTGGGTCACCGCCGAATACGCCATGCTGCCGCGTGCCACCAACACCCGCTCGGACCGCGAATCCGTCAAGGGCAAGATCGGCGGCCGCACCCACGAGATCTCCCGGCTCATCGGGCGCTCGCTGCGCTCCATCATCGACACCAAGGCCCTGGGCGAGATCACCATCGTGCTGGACTGCGACGTCCTGCAGGCCGACGGCGGTACCCGGACGGCCGCCATCACCGGCGCCTACGTGGCCCTGGCCGAGGCCATCCGCTTCGCCCGCGAGAACAAGATGCTCGCCCGCAACGCCCAGCCCCTGGTCGACACCATCGCCGCCGTCTCCGTGGGCATCATCGACGGCATCCCGATGCTGGACCTGCCGTACGTCGAAGACGTCCGTGCCGAGACCGACATGAACGTGGTGGTCACCGGCTCCGGCAAGTTCGTCGAGGTCCAGGGCACCGCCGAAGGTGCCCCGTTTGACCGCGACGAGCTGAACAAGCTGCTGGATCTGGCCCTCCTCGGCACCGAACAGCTCGCCGCCATCCAGCGCGAAACCCTGGCCGAAGCACCGTGACGGAACGCCCCGCAGGCCGCAGCACCGCGCCTTTGCCGGTGCTGGTCCTTGCCACGCATAACAAGGGCAAGCTGCGCGAGCTCCGCGAACTGCTGCGCGGCCAGGTGCCCGGACTCGACGTCGACACGCAGGTGGTGGACGCCGGCGCCGTCGGCGCGCCCGACGTCGTCGAGACCGGCGTGACCTTCGCCGAAAACTCGCTGCTCAAGGCCCGGGCCGTCGCGCAGGCCACCGGCCTCGTCGCGATCGCCGACGATTCCGGGCTCTCCGTGGACGTGCTGGGCGGCGCGCCGGGCATCTTTTCGGCCCGTTGGGCCGGCCGGCACGGGGACGATGCCGCGAACCTTCAGCTGCTGCTGGCCCAGCTGGCCGATGTGCCGGACGAATACCGCGGTGCCGCGTTCGTCTGCGCGGCGGCGCTGGCCGTGCCCGGCACTTCCCCGGAGGACGGTCACGAGGTCGTGGAGTACGGGCAGCTGGAAGGGACGCTGCTGCGCGAACCCCGCGGTGCGGGGGGCTTCGGCTACGATCCGGTGCTCCAGCCGACCGGTCTCGACCGCAGCTGCGCGGAACTCAGCCCCGAAGAAAAGAACGCCATCAGCCACCGCGGCCAGGCCTTCCGGGCGCTGCTCCCCGCCATCGTGGAAGCCCTGGCAGGACGGTAAGGGACCCGGTCCGGGAACACTGCTTAAACCCGGAAGGCGCCCCACTCTGTGAGGCGCCTTCCGGTTCTGCGCTTAGGGGGTCTTGCGGTCTTCTTCGGGTTCGTGTTCTTCGATGAACTCTTCCACCACGTCCGTGCCGTACTTCTCGGCCTGGCGCTTGGCAATGAAGCCGCGGGCGACCTCGATGCCGATCGGGATGACCGAGACCAGCACGATCACGATGAAGATGATGTCCAGGTTTTCGCGTACCCACGGCACCCTGTCGCCGAGCAGGTAGCCCAGCAGGGTCACGCCGCCGCCCCAGAGCAGGGCCCCGATGACGTTGAACAGGAAGAACTTGCGCTTATCCATCTGGGCGACGCCCACGATCACCGGGACAAAGGTCCGGATGATGGGGACGAAGCGGGCCAGGATCAGGGCCTTGCCGCCGTGCTTCTCGAAGAAGGCATGGGCGCTTTCAACGTTCTCGCGCTTGAAGAGCCTGGAATCGGGCTTGTTGAAGATGGCCGGACCTGCCTTGGAGCCGATCAGGTAGCCCGTCTGGTTGCCGACGATCGCCGCGACGATGATCAGGGCCGAGAAGGCCCAGATGTTGAACTTGATGGTGTCGGTCGCGACGAGGAGTCCGGCCGTGAACAGCATGGAATCGCCCGGCAGGAAAAACCCGATGAGCAGGCCCGTCTCGGCGAAAATGATGCCGCAGACCAGCAGGACAACCCAGGGCGCGAGGGCCGGATCGGCCAGGAAGATCTGGGGGTTGAGCCAGTCGGGAAGGAAGGAGGCCAGGTGTGGCTGCACCGGGCCCGCACCGCCGATCGTGGACACGGCAAAGTCGCTGATAGCTAAAGGGTTCACCCGTTAAGGGTACTTGACGGCCACCGTCGGACCTTGCGCCGGCCGGAGCGGCGTGCCGGGGCGACGGTACCGGCAGCCGGCCGGCGGGGCGCTAAAGTTGGGGCGTGGGTTTGGACTTTACGGCGATCGACTTTGAGACCGCGAACGGCTTCCGCGGTTCACCGTGCGCCGTTGGTCTGACGAAAGTCCGCGGCGGCCTCGTCGTAGAGGAGGCCTCCTGGCTGATGCGGCCGCCGGAAAACCACGACCGCTTCGACCACCACAACGTCCGGATCCACGGTATCCGTCCGGAACAGGTCGCCGGGTTACCGCGCTTCGGCGAGCTGTTCCCCGAAATCGGGGCGTTCATCGGCGGGGACGTGCTCGCGGCCCACAACGCCGCGTTCGATCTCGGCGTCATCCGCTCAGGCCTGGAAGTCTCCGGGCTGCCGGGTCCCGCCTACGACTACGTCTGCACAGTGATGCTGTCCCGGCGCTGCTACTCGCTGGTGTCCAACTCCCTGCCTTACGCGGCGGAGGAAGCCGGCGTCCCGCTGGTCAACCACCACGATGCCGCCGAGGACGCCCGCGCCTGCGCCGGGATCCTGATTGACATTGCCGCCCGTAACGGCGCCGGCAGCATCGCGGAACTCTACCTGTCCCTGGGCCTGGCCGTGTCCCGCCAGCCCGCCTTCGATCCGTTGCGGGACCCGCTGTCCAAGGCCAGCCGGTCCGCGCTCGACGCGCTGGCCGCCGGACCGGGAGCGGGGGCCAGTTCGCCGAGGGCGCTCCGGCCCTTCCAGTCCGGCTGGCCGGACGAAGGCGCCAATCCGCTGCCGAACGCCCTGGCCGAGCCCGGCCACCCGCTGTTCGGCCAGACCGTGGTGTTCACCGGCGATCTGGTGATTTCCCGGCCCGAAGCGAAAATCCGCTCCGCCGAGCTGGGCGCGCGGCCCGAGAGCCGGGTCACTGCCCGCACCACGGTCCTGGTGGTGGGGGACGGCTTCGTGGCCGCGGACCTGCGCTCGGGACGGCTCACCGGCAAAGCCCGTCGCGTACTGGAGCTGCACGGGCGAGGCCAGCGGATCGAGGTCCTCTCCGAAGCCGAATTCCTGCAGATGGTCGGAGGCCACCTGGCCCCGGCGGCGGTCGCCTGACGCCGCCTTCGGAGCTGCCGGGAGGGGTCACACGGCGCAACAATCATTTCGCCGAAGCCGGGCGCGTCCCTAGCCTTGGACGATGAGTAACCCGAGAGGTATACCGGCGCCGGCCGCGGATCCCGAAGCGCCCGTTGCAACTCCGAAAGCCGGGACCAGCTGGCGGAAGGTCTTCGCCTTCCCCAACCCGGTGAACGAGTACTCGGCGCGCATCACGGCCGCGCTGGTGGTGGTGTTGGCCGTGGCGACCCTGCTGACCGGCTTCGGCTGGGGACTGGCCGTGATCGCCGTCGGCTTCTGGCTCCGGCTGCTGTTCGGCCCTCGGATCTCGCCCCTGGCCGTGCTGTCGGTCAAGGTCCTGACCCCGCGGCTGGGGAAGAAGCGGCTGGTTCCCGGGCCGCCGAAACGCTTCGCCCAAGGTATCGGGGCGGCCGTATCCACCGCCGCAGCCATCATGCTCGCCGCCGGCCTGGCCCCGGCCGCATGGATCCTGCTGGTGGTCCTGATCGTGGCTGCCTCGCTCGAAGCCTTTGCGGGCTTCTGCCTCGGCTGCGCGATCTTCGGCTTCCTGCAGCGCCGCGGCCTGATCCCCGCAGAGGTGTGCGAGGCCTGCAACAACATCTCGTTACGACAGGCCTAGGCGCCGCTGCTGCTGACCGGCAGCAGTCCGGAGTCAGCCGCCGGTGACCGCCGCCAGCCGCGACGCCATGCCCCGGATGACCTCCGGGGCCTCCAGCGCCTCGAGCCACGCCGCCGGCAGGCACTCCTCGCCGTAAAACGTGCCCAGGATGTTCCCGGCTATCGACGCCGTGGAATCGCTGTCCCCGCTGTGGTTTACCGCGAGGGCGATGGCCGCCCGGAAGTGCGCCTCCGGATCGCCGGCCGGGCCCGCCGGGCCCGCCGGGTCCGCTGCGGTGGCGTCCGGAGCCGTCGCGAGCACTGCATAGAGCGCGACGGCGAGCGCCTCCTCGGCCACCCAGCCCTCACCCAGGACCCGGACCAGTTCCTCGGGACCCAGCAGTTGCCCGTTGTCGCTGAGCCGCAGCGCCGTCTCGAGGCGCGCGACGAGGTCCGGATCGGGCACTTCACCTTTGTGCAGGAGACCCTCATCCAGCCGGCCGAGCGCGAATTCGGCGGCTTCGCGCAGGCCGCGGCCGGAGGCCAGCGCGTGAATGAGGAGGCTGAAGACACCGGCGCTTTGCCGCGCGGCCGGGTGTCCATGGGTCAGCGAGGCGGCGTCCGAGCTGAGCTTGTAGACCGCTTCGGCGGCGATGTAGGGAATCAGGCCGAACGGGGCTGACCGCATCACGGTGCCGCAGCCCTTGGAGTCCGGGTTGACCGGCCGGTAGAACGTTCCCATTTCGCCGGTGGCCAGACCGCTCAGGCACGCGTTCCCCGGAGCGCGGCGGTGCTTGAGGACCTCGTGGGAGTCGATCCAGCGGGGAGGCTGGAACGGCGCCGCTTCCGGGACCGGCACGCCCTGGGTTGCCAGCCAGCGCAAATAAGCGAGCCACAGACACGCGTTGGTATCCGCGCCGACACCCGAGTTCGCCCATTCCAGGGCTTCCAGCACGCCGTCCACGGTGTACAGCGTCAGCTGGGTGTCATCGGAAAAGTGGCTGCCGCCGTCGAGCTCGGAAAAATCCCGCAGTCCCGCGGGGCCGAACCTCGTCCGGATCGCGGAAATGTCCTCGAACTCCACCGCGTAGCCAAGTGAATCGCCCAACGCACCGCCCAGCAGGCAGCCGTGGATGCGGGACTCGTGGGTCGGGGCGGGGATCGTTGCGGGGGTGTTGCCGGGCTCGCTGCTCATGGGGTCAAATTTACCCCGGAGGTGTGACCAGGGAGGCACGGCGGGTCTGCGGCCGCGTGCGGGGCCGGGCTGCGCGGCGTCCCGGCCCGGGCACAGCGAACGTCCAGACTTCGCTGGAAGACTACACGCAGACCATGTCCCGGGCAGCGGCCTGCCGCGCCCCTGGCAGGACGCGGGCTGCAGGCCCGCGGCCCGCCCCAGAAACCCAAGCAAAGGAACCTCCATGACCACGCCTGCCCCAGTTCCCGAGCCGGCTTCCCCGGTGGCCCCGGCACGCCCGGCCGCCGCCGACGAGGCACGCCCGGCCGCCGCCGCTGACGATTCCTTCCGGCCCGGACTCCTGGCCCGGTTGTCCGCCGAGGCCCTCGGCACCCTGTTCGTGGTGGTGGCGGGCCTGGGCGTTCCGCTGTTCACAATTCCGGACTCGAACCCGCTCTCCGCCTCCCTGGCCGCGGGCCTGGCGCTCACCGCCGCGATGCTCGCCTTCGGCTACCTCTCCGGAGGCCACTTCAACCCCACGGTCACGCTGGGCAACGCCATCGCGGGCCGCATCCGCCTTCCGGAGGCCGCGGCGTACCTGGGCGCGCAGCTCCTCGGGGCGCTGCTCGGCGTCGCCACCCTCTTCGCCATCCTGCGCACCGTCCCCAAGATCAGCGACACCCGGGCCGCGTTCGACACCGTTGCCGCGGGATTCGGCGAGCACTCCATCATCCAGGCCCCGATGGCCGGCGCGCTGCTCGTGGAGGTCCTGGGCGCGGCCCTGCTCGTGGCCGTCTATCTGGGCACCACCTCGGCCCGGAACCCATCCCGGGCCGCCGCTCCGTTTGCCGTCGGCCTGACCATGGCCGTCCTGCTGCAGCTCGGCCAGGCAACCGGGAACACCCCCTTCAACCCGGCCCGCGCCACGGCCTCGGCCCTCTTCAGCAATGCGGACGCGCTCGGCCAGCTGTGGCTCTTCTGGGTGGCCCCGCTCGTCGGCGCGGTGCTCGCGGGACTGGTGTTCCGCGGCTTCACACTGGCCACCCCGGTCCCAGCCGCGGTGGCTGAGGACGAGGACGGACTCGATGCCGGGGACGACGGGGACGACGGGGCGCCGGTCGGTGCTGCGCCGGGCCGGCCGGCCCGCGCGGAGCAGGCACGTGTGGAGCAGGCACGCACCGCGGGCGGCGACGAGGCCCGCGACTTCTTCGACGGCAACCGCGGACAGTAGCGCCCGGGGCGGTGGCACAATACTGTCGGTGCCAGCCGATACCGTAGGAACATGCGGTTACTGCACACCTCGGACTGGCATTTGGGCCGGTCGTTCCACGGCGTCGGCATGCTTGAAGCCCAGCGCGCGTTCATCGATCAGCTCGTCGCCGTCGTGCGGGACGAAGCGGTCGACGTCGTCCTCATCGCCGGCGACGTCTACGACCGTGCCCTGCCCGGCGTCGACGTGGTGGGATTGCTCGACGACGCACTCGTCCGGCTGACCGCTGCCGGCGCCCAGGTGGTTCTCACCAGCGGCAACCACGATTCCGCCATCCGGCTGGGTTTCGCTTCCAAGCTGCTGGAGCGCGGGGGAGTGCATCTGCGCACCCGGCTGGCCGATCTGGACACCCCCGTACTTTTCCCGCTCGACGGCGGCCCCGGCAGCACTGACGGTACGGACCCCGCCGGGCCGGTTCTGGCGGTCTACGGCATCCCCTGGCTGGAACCCCGGCTGGTCGCCGAGCAGCTCGGCGTCGAAACCGCCAGCCACTTCGAGGTGACACGGGCCGCCACCGACCGCATCCGGACCGACCTCGCCGCCCGCGCCGGCACCCGGACCGTCCATTCCGTCGTCCTGGCGCATACCTTTGCCAGCGGTGGCATCAGCTCGGAAAGCGAACGGGACCTGAGCATCGGCGGCGTCGGCGCCGTCCCGCTGGATCTCTTCGACGGCTTCGGCTACACGGCCCTGGGCCATCTGCACGGACGGCAGGAGCTCTCATCCACGGTGCGCTACTCCGGGTCGCCGCTCGCATACTCCTTCTCCGAGGCCAAACACCGGAAGGGCAGCTGGCTCGTGGAAGTGGACGCCGCCGGGATCGGGGAGGTCCGCGAAGTGCTTTGGGAGGCGCCACGAACCCTCGCCGTGCTGCGCGGCAAACTCGACGAACTGCTCTCGGCCGGAGACTTCGCCTGGGCCGAAGGCGCCTATTGCCAGATCACCCTGACGGACGCCCAGCGCCCGGCGCAGGCCATGGAGCGGTTGCGTGCCCGCTTCCCGGACACCCTGGTGCTGGGATTCGACCCGGAAGGGGCCGGCGTCGCCGCCAAAGCCAGCTACAGCAGCCGGCTCGCCGAAGCCGAGGACGATCTGTCCATTTGCTGCGGCTTCCTGGAACATGTCCGCGGCCGCAGCGCCGATGACGCTGAATCGGCCGTCCTCGCCGACGCGCTGGAAGCCGTGCGCCTGGAAGGAATGTCCCTGTGAGGATCCACCGACTTGAGATCTCCGCCTTCGGCCCCTTTGCCGGCACCGAACGCATCGACTTCGACCGACTAAGCGCGCACGGCCTGTTCCTCCTCAACGGCCCCACGGGGGCCGGCAAGACCAGCGTCCTGGACGCCATCTGTTTCGCCCTCTACGGCTCGGTGCCCGGGGCCCGCCAGGACGGCAAGCGGCTGCGCAGCGATCATGCCGCGGCGGCCGCCGAACCCCGCGTCACGTGCGAGTTTTCCGCCCGTGGCCGGCACTTTGAGGTATCCCGTTCGCCCGCATGGGACAAACCCAGCGCCCGCGGGAAGAACGGATTCACCGTCCAGCAGGCCAACACCCTGCTGCGCGAGCGCGTGAATGGCGAGTGGATTGAAAAATCGGGCCGCAATGACGAGGCCGGTGCCGAGATCACCGATCTCCTGGGCATGAACCGGGACCAGTTCACCCGCGTGGTCATGTTGCCGCAGGGCGACTTTGCCGCCTTCCTCCGGTCCAAGGCCACCGACCGCCTGGAGCTGCTCCAGAGCCTGTTCGGCACGCAGCGGTTCGAGGCCGTGGAGCTGGAGCTCGGACGCAAGGCGAAGGCCGCCGCTGCCGAAGTCGCCAGCCTCAACCAGAAACTCGACGTCCTGCTGGCCCAGGCCGAAGCCGAAACAGACGCGCTTGAGCTCGACATCTCAAACGCACCCGACCGGACTGACGCCGAGGCTTTCCTGTCCTGGCTCGAGGACACTGCCGCCACGGCCGCGGAGGAACGCCAGACGGCTGCGCTGGAGGCGGAGCTGCTCCGTGACGAGCACCTGTCCGCCCGGGACGCCGCGACGGCGCGCGCTGCACGCCAGGCCAAACTGGCCGCCGCCGAACGGCGCCGGGCCGACGCAG
>JAODMA010000481.1 GCA_025464545.1 Arthrobacter sp.
GCCGGTCAATAAATCGGCAATGGCCAAGGCAAAGCCCGAGGTGGTCGAGTTCTTCAACACGCTCAAGCAGCAGGACATCGACTGGAACTTCGTCCAGGAAAACATAGGGTCCTGGGTCGAAAAGATCGAACTCGAATACATGAGCTGAGCACGGCCTGGTTGCAGCCGGCTGTGGTGCCGGCTGCAACCGGTCGTTCCCGTCAGCCGCTGCCGTCCGCCGCCCAAAAGTCAGGTTGCCATGATCCGTTTCGAGAACATCACTGTCACCTTCGGTGACTTCACAGCCATCCCCGGGCTCAACCTGGAGGTGAAGCCGGGTGAGTTCTTCACGCTCCTCGGGCCCTCCGGCTGCGGGAAGACAACGGCGCTGCGCACGCTGGCCGGTTTCATCGAGCCGTCCGCAGGCGAGGTCTACGTCGACGGCAAGGCGGTTACCCGGCTCCCGAGCGACAAGCGGCAGGTGGGTATGGTGTTCCAGAACTACGCCCTGTTCCCCAGCATGAGCGTGGCGGAGAACATCGCGTTCGGCCTGCGGGTACGCAAGGAGAAGTCCGCGGAAAGCGACAGGTTGGTCCGTGATATCGCCAAGCGCGTAGACCTCTCCGACGACCAGTTGCGCAAGAACGTCGCCGAGCTGTCCGGCGGGCAGCAGCAGCGCGTCGCCGTCGCCCGGGCCCTGGTCCTGCAGCCCAAGATCCTGCTGCTCGACGAGCCGCTGTCCAATCTCGATGCCAAGCTCCGGCACCAGTTGCGGCAACAGCTCAAGGATCTCCAGAGCGAGTTTGGCATCACGACGGTCTACGTCACGCACGACCAGGACGAGGCGCTGGCGATGAGTGACCGGGTGGCGGTCTTCAACAAAGGCGTAGTGGAACAGGTCGGCACCCCGCAGAGCATCTACGACGAGTCGGCAACCGAATTCGTCTGCAACTTCATCGGGGACAGCTCCCGGCTGACGGCCTCGTTCGTCGCCGAACTGAACCGGCTTTCGAATCACAGCCTGGATCCGGCGGCCAACTCATACTTGCGGGTGGAAAAGGCGTCGCTGGAACCTTCCGGCGGGAACGGCTCGGCCGTCCCGGTCGACGGAACGGTGGTCTCCAAGACCTATCACGGGCTGCACAGCCGTTATGTCGTGCGCTGCCACGGCTCCGAGGTCCGGCTCCTGGTCAAGGAAGACGGCGCGGTCCATCCCGAGACGGGCAGCCAGGCGACGGTGTACGTCCAGCCCTCCCATGTCCTCCAGTACGACCCGGAAACCGGGAGGACGCTCCGCAGCCGGCTCCCGGAAGCGGCCCGGCCGTGAGCAGCACGGGCCGCTCGACCGGCACCAGCGTCCGGAGCATGTTCCGCTCGCCCAGCGTCCTGATCGTCGGGGTCGTCCTGACCTGGTTCATCGCGGCCTTCTTGGTCTGGCCCAACGCCAACGTCCTGATCCAGACCTTCTTCCCGGACGGCAGCTTCTCGGGCCGGGCTGCCGAGCGGCTTTACTCCTCCCAACGGGCCATGAAGTCGCTGGGCAACAGCTTCCTGCTGGCCGTGGCCTTGTCCATCACGGTCAATGTGGTGGGGATCTTCATCGTGCTGGTCACCCAGTACTTCAAGATTCGCGGCTCGAAGATCCTGTTCCTCGGCTACGCCACCACCTTCATCTACGGCGGCATCGTGCTGGCGGCAGGCTACAAGTTCATCTACGGCGACAAGGGCATCGTCACCGGGTACCTGCTGTCCATGTTTCCGGGGATGGATCCGGGCTGGTTCTCCGGGTTCTTCGCCGTCCTGGTGGTCATGACCTTCGCCACCACCACGAACCACATGCTGTTCGTCACCAACGCCCTGAAAGGCGTCGACTTCCAGACGATCGAAGCGGCCAGGAACATGGGCGCCTCCGACTGGACCATCCTGCGCCGCATCGTCCTGCCCATGCTGAAACCGACCCTGTTCGCCGTCACGGTCCTTTCCTTCCTGACGGGCCTGGGCGCCCTGTCCGCACCCCAGGTGCTGGGCGGCCGGGACTTCCAGACCATCACGCCGATGATCCTCACCTTCACCAACAGCCCCAGCTCCCGCGACCTTGCGGCGCTGCTGGCGGTGATCCTTGGCCTGGCCACCATGCTAATGCTGGCCGTCATGACACGGATGGAGAAGGGCGGCACCTACTTCTCGGTCTCGAAAGTCTCCGCAGGGCTGCAGAAGCAACAGATCAGCAACCCCGTGGCGAACGCCGTCGTCCACGCCCTCGCGTACCTGCTGTTCGCCGTGTACACCCTGCCCGTGGTCCTGATCGTGCTGTATTCCTTCGCCGACGGGGCCGCAATCCAGACCGGAGAGCTCTCCCCTGGCAGCCTGACCCTGGATAACTACGTCCGGGTGCTCACGCAGCCGTCGGGGCTTCGCCCCTTCCTCATCAGCATCACCTACAGCGCCCTGGCCGCCGCCATCGTCGTCGGAGGGCTCCTGTTCGTGGCCCGGCTCCTGCAGAAGTACCGCAACTGGGTCACGAGCCTGGTGGAGTATCTGCTCCACATTCCCTGGATCCTGCCCTCGGCCCTCCTGGCCCTGGGCCTGATCCTCAGCTACGACCACCCGAATCCGCTGGTGGGCGGCGCCGTGCTGACAGGCACCACCGTCATCCTTCTGGTCGCCTTCGTCACGGTGAAGATCCCGTTCACCCTGCGCATGCTGAAGGCGTCGTTCGCCTCGGTCAACTCCTCGCTGGAGGAGGCCGCCGGCATCATGGGGGCGAAGACCCTGTACATCTTCCGCCGGATCCTGCTGCCGATCGTGCTGCCGTCAGCCGCGGCCGTCACTGCACTGAATTTCAACAGCATGCTGGATGACTACGACACCGCGATCTTCCTGGCCCACCCCCTTTTCCAGCCCCTCGGCCTGGTGATCAAGGCCAACACCGACGGCGCCGAAGGCGTCGAGGGGGTGTCAAACACCTTCGTCTACACGGTGCTGCTCATGATCATCACCGGCGTGACCATGTACCTCGTCTACGGCCGGTCCGGGCGGAAGACGGGGCGGACCGCCAAGGCTGCGGCCGGCGGCAAGGACAGCACGACGGCGGCCGGGCCGGACGCCGTACCGGTGACGCCGGCCCGGGTCCCCTAGCGGGAACCGGGCCAGCCGGTGTAGGCCTCCGCGAGGTAGGCGCGGCCGTGGCGGGATGACACCACTGAGTTCAGCTCGCCGAGCTGACGGGCCCGGGTGAAGCCGCCCGCCTCCGCGGGCGTGTGCAGCATGGACGTCATCCAATACGAGAACTGCTGCGCCTTCCAGACGCGGTCCAGGGCGAGGTCGCTGTAAGCGTCAAGAAGCCGGGCGTTGCCGGTCCGGTAGAAGCTGTCCAGGCCTTCGAACAGCACCTTGACGTCGTGCAGCGCCAGGTTCAGACCCTTAGCCCCGGTGGGCGGAACGGTGTGGGCAGCGTCGCCGGCCAGGAAGAGATTCCCGTGCCGCATCGGGGTCAGGACCGAGCTGCGGAACTTCAGGACCGTCTTGTCGATGACGGGGCCTTCCTTGAGCTCGAAGCCGTTGCCGTTGACGCGGCTGCGGAAGGTCTCCCAGATCCGGTCGTCGCTCCAGTTCCCGACGTCCTCGTTCGGGTCGCACTGGAAGTACATCCGCTGGACGGTTTCGGTCCGCTGGCTGATCAGCGCGAAGCCGTTCGCCGAGTGGGCGTAGATCAGTTCATTGGAGCTGCGCGGCGCCTCGGTCAGGATGCCGAACCAGGCGAAGGGGTATTCGTGCAGGTAGCGCTGGCGCCGGGCTTCGGGGATCGCGGAGCGGGACTGGCTGCGCGAGCCGTCCGCGCCGGTGACGAAGTCCGCCTGGAGCTCGTAGTCCACGCCGTCGGCATCGGTGAACCAGACCTTGGGTTTGCCTTCGATGTCCAGGATGGAGGTGTCCGTGACGCTGTACCGGACATCGCCGCCGTCGGCCTGGCGGCGGGCGGCGAGGTCGAGGAAGACGTCGGTCTGCGGGTAAAGCCAGACGGATTCACCGACGAGGTCCTGGAAATCGATGCGATGGCTTTCACCGTTGAAGCGCAGCTCGATCCCGTCGTGCCTGTCCCCGTCGCGGAGCACCCGGTCCGAGACCCCGCAGTCCACCAGCAGGTTCACCGAGCCGTGCTCCAGAATGCCTGCGCGGACGGTTTCGGCGATTTCCTGGTGGCTCCGGAGCTCGAGGACGGTGGATTCGATGCCGGCCTTCGCCAGCAGGTGGGAGAGCATGAGCCCGGCCGGGCCGGCGCCCAGGATGGCGACCTGGGTGGTGAGAACTTTGCGGTTGGCCAAGGGTTCCTCGCTTCATTGCGGGTCGGGGGATTTTCCGGGTCCATTCTGCCGTCGGCCGGGTGACGGACGTTACACGAATTCCGATGAATGGAAGACGGCCGTGCTGGTCTCCTCGTTCAGCCGACGTCCGATTCCCCGGGCCGCCGTCTGCAGGGCCGGGACCAGTGCCTGGAGGCGCATTTCGCGAGGGGGGACGACGACGCCGAGCGCCGCCACAGTCCGGTTCCTGGTGTCCCGTACGGGCACGGCGATCGCCCAGGTGTCGGGATCCACCACCCCGGCGAGCTGGGTGAAGCCGTGTTCCGCGGACTCCTGGAGCAGGGTCCGGAGAGCCTCCGGAGTCAGCCTTCCGGCTGGGTCCCTGAATTGGTGCAGGTACGCGGCCTGAACTTCCGGCGGCTGGCCGGCCATCAGCGCGATCCCGGCCGAGGAAACGTGGACCGGCATCCGGCCAGCGATCTGGGCCCGGTTCGCCACGGATCCGCGGCGGGAAAGCCGTTCGACGAAGAGCGCGTCCCAGCCGTCCAGCACCGCGAGGTTAACGTTCTGGTTCAGCACCTGCTGGATGTCCTCCATAAAGGGCATGGCCGCGTCGCGCAGCGCCAGCGTCGGGGAATTCCGGTTTACCAGCTCCCACAGCCGGAGGCCCAGCCGGACCGAGCCGCCCTCCCCCAGTTCGAGCAGCCCATGGCCGGCGAGCTGCCGGACCAGGCGGTGGGCCGTGGTCAGCGGCAGCTGTGCCCTGGCCGCCAGTTCCGAGAGCGGCAGAACCATGACGCCTTCGGGGAAGGCGGCAAGAACGCGCACGACGCGGTCTACAACGGAGTCCCCCGAGACGGAGTTGGCCACGTAACCTTCTTTCGGAGCCGGCAGCATTGTTCCATTCAATGGCAACTAGTGTCCCACCTTACACGTGGTGGTGATACAAATCTCAGGTAGGAGGCCCCGGAAGCGTCTGGGTGCCACGGCTTCCCCGCTCCGACATACAGCTCCACACCCGCTCGACGCCGAGCCCTATCTTCGAGGTTGCAATGCCAATGACGTCCGCTGACCGCTCCTCCCGCTGGCCTGTCTGGCTCTGCTGGCTGGCCATGGTGCTTGATGGTTTCGATCTGGTGGTGCTCGGCACCGTCATCCCGACCCTGATCAAGTCCCATGAACTCGGATTCGACGCCGTGGGAGCCACCCTGGCTGCCACGATTTCCCTCGTCGGTGTAGGCCTGGGTGCCCTGTTCATCGCCCCGCTCTCGGACCGGCTCGGCCGCCGGCGTCTGCTGATCGCATGCGTCGCCTGGTTCTCCCTTTTCACGCTCGCGATCGTGATCGCCCCCAACGTCCTGGTATTCAGCATCTTCCGGTTATTGGCAGGCCTGGGCCTCGGCGCTTGCCTGCCCGCGGCTCTGGCCTACATGAACGACTACGCCACCAAGGAGGGATCCGCCGGCCGGTCCACCACCAGGACCATGACCGGTTACCACGTCGGCGCGGTACTCACGGCCCTGCTGGCACTGCTGCTGATCCCGAACTGGCGGATGATGTTCGTCATCGGCGGCCTGGCGGGGCTGGCCCTGCTGCCGTTCCTGTGGTTCAAACTGCCCGAGTCCCTGCCGCCGGTCCGCCAGGCCGCCGAACCGGTGCAGGCTGCCAGCTTCCGCGACCTTGCCAAAAAGCCCTACCCTGTTGTCGCCGTCGGAGTCGGGATCGCATCCTTCATGGGACTTCTGCTCGTGTACGGGCTGAACACCTGGCTTCCGCAGCTGATGGCATCCGCCGGTTACTCCATCGCAGCAGGCATCGGCCAGCTCCTTGTCCTCAACGTCGGCGCCGTCGTCGGGCTCTTCATTGCGGGCATCCTCGCGGACAAGCACGGCGCCAAAAAGGTGGTTCTGCTGTGGTTCGGCCTGTCGGCAGTTCTCCTTGCCGTGCTGAGCATCAAACTGCAGAATGAACTGCTCCTCAACGCGGCCGTCTTCGTCACCGGCGTCTTCGTTTTCAGCTCCCAGGTTCTCGTCTACGCCTGGGTGAGCCAGCTCTTCCCCAGCCGGCTGCGGGCCACCGCCCTGGGCTACTCCGCCGGTATCGGCCGGCTGGGCGCCATCCTGGGTCCCGCCGTGACGGGCACCCTCGTGGCTGCCGGCATCGCCTACCCGTGGGGTTTCTACGTCTTTGCCGCAGCAGCAGTGATCGCCGTGGCCGCCCTGTCCATCGTGCCGCGGCGGATCTCGCACGCCGAGCCCGGGGCTTCCGCGGAAGCAACCAGGGAACCCGCGGAAAACTAGTCCGTCAGGCGGCGGCGCGCGGGGTGGCCCGGCGGGCCCTCAGGCGCCGCCAGACGGTCGGGGCCAGCACCACTGCGATGCCGACGGCGGCGCCGATGATGGTCTCCAGAATCCGGTCCCGCAGGAGCAGCCCGGGCGCCGAGGGCGCTACCAGCAGGGTCGAAATGAGGGCCAGCGGAGTGACGAAAATCTGGGCAAGCAGATATTGCCGGGCGATGAACATCTCGGCGCCGAACTGGCAGGCCGCGATCACGAGCACGGTCTGCCACGGGGCTGGCTGCAGCAAAAGGATCCCGGCCAGCAGGACCAGGCCCAAGGCGGTTCCGACGATCCGCTGTACGCCGCGGCTGACCCGGTGCCGGGTGCTGTGGCCCACGAGCGGAACGACGGCGGCCACCATCGCCCAGTAGTTGTGGCCGAAGCCCAGCCATGCACCGGCCAGCGTCCCGGAGGCTCCGGCGAGCCCGGCCGCCACCAGGTAACCCAGGCTTTCGAGCAGGGCCGTGCGGCGCTCTGCTTCGCCCAGGCGTGCCGGCCGGGACCGGATCCAGGGGACTCTGCGGCTCCTGGCCACGCGTGAGGAGACGCCGACCAGCAGGGAGAACGCGACCGTCAGGACCGCCACGAACATGCCCTGCCCTAGTGGCGGCTGGCTGGGCAGAGAAGCGATCGCCGCGAAAGCGAATATATGGAAGAGTGATCCGGCCGGGCGGAGGCGCCACCACGCGACGAGGAGCGAGCAGCCGCCGGCGACCAGGGTGGTGGCCAGTACCTGCATCCACATGGCGTCCGACGTGGAGAGCCCGAAAGCAGCGCCCGCGCGAGCTGTCAGGGCGGCCAGGAACATCACCAGCAGCATCAGCAGACCCGCCCGGAGCTGGAGGACAATGCGTTTGCCGTGCGGTTCGTTTCTGCCGTAGATCCCGGTGTAGGCACCGAAGGAGGCGAAG
>JAODMA010000033.1 GCA_025464545.1 Arthrobacter sp.
GAGACCAAGCTGGACAGCACGCAGGGCAGTTGCGTAGCCGCCGCTGCCGCCGCCGAGTACCAGGATGTCGAATTCTTGCGCAGTTGCCTGATCGGCCACTAAAACGCTCCCTCGCGTGAACGATGACACGGGAGTACGCATCATCTGGTCTTGGAACTTCCTGCCGAGATTATGCCAGCAGGCCGGTTCCCTTTCATTTGTCACTACCGCAGTTCACCTTAGCGAACCACTAATCCATGCTCCACCTTGCCGTGGCTTTTGGGGAGCCCTTGTGTCCAGTGTCACGCGGCTTCGTGGCCGGATCATCAGCCCCGGCCACAAAGCCGGCGCACTCACACGGCCCGGGCCAGAATGTCCTCGGCGTAGGCCACCAGGGTCCGGACCGTGCAGCCGGTGCCCTGCTTGTGGTTGTAACCGTATGGGCTGCCGTTGTTAAAGGACGGCCCGGCGATGTCGATGTGCGCCCACGGGATCTGCTCGCCGTCCTTGCCCTTGCCGACGAATTCCCGCAGGAATACCGCCGCCGTCATCATGCCGCCGTGGCGTTCACCGATGTTGGCGATGTCAGCGACCTGCGAGTCGAGGCTGGTGCGCAGTTCCTCGGGCAGCGGCATCGGCCAGACCAGCTCGCCGGCGCGGTCCGCGGCGGCCTTGATCGGTCCGGTGACGGCATCCGAGCCCATGACACCGGCGGTGCGGTCGCCGAGGGCGATCAGCTGTGCGCCGGTGAGGGTGGCGACGTCGATGATGGCGTCCGGATATTCCTGGCTCGCTGCGACGATCCCGTCCGCCATGACCAGCCGGCCTTCGGCGTCGGTGTTCAGGACCTCCACCGTCTTGCCGCCGAACATGGTCAGGACGTCGGCCGGGCGCTGGGCTGCGCCGGAGGGCATGTTCTCCGCAATACAGAGCCAGGCGGTCGCCTTAACGGGCAGGCCCAGTCCGGCGATAGCCAGCACCGTGTTAAGCACGACGGCGGCGCCGGCCATGTCGCTCTTCATGTCCCCCATGCCCAGGGCAGGCTTGATCGAGATGCCGCCGGTGTCGAAGGTGATGCCCTTGCCGACCAGGGCGATCTTGGCGGTCGCCTTGGCCGGCGCGTATTCGACCTTGACCAGGCGGGGCTGCCGGGTGGAGCCCTTTCCGACGCCCAGAATGCCGCCGAAGCCTTCCTTTTCCAGGCGCTTCTCGTCCCAGACCGTGACCTTGACGGGAAGGCCCTTGGAGAGTTCCTTGGCGGCGTCGGCAAAGGACTCGGGGTACAGGTGGCTGGGTGGCTGGTTGACCAGCGAGCGGGTCGCGTTCACTGCTTTGCCGATCAGGGCCGCCCGGTTCAGCGCCGGCCGCAGGCCCTGGTCCGTGGCGAAGTCGGTGACAAGAACGACGTTCTTTACCGGGTCCTTCAGGCCGTCCTTCGAAGAGCGGTATTCAGTGAACGAGTAGGCGCCCATTGCGGCGCCTTCGGCGACAGCCGCAACGTCGCCCAGGGACGCCGTCGGGAGGGCCAGGGCGACGGTGCCCACGCCGGCCAGCTGCCGGACCGCGGAGCCGGCGGCACGGCGCAGCGCTTCCTCGGTCAGGGGATTGCTGGCGTCAAGCTTGCCGACGCCGGCGAGCACCAGCACCGCCGCTCCGGCTTCCGGCAGTCCCGGCAGCCGGTGAGCCTGGTCCACGGCCCCGGTGACGCCAAGAGTGCTCAGTGACTCCGCCAGCGCCTCGGCGGCCTTCGCCGACAAGGGGTTGCTGAGCAGGATGGGACCGTCCGGACCCTGTCCCACTCCGATGACGAGGGCGTCGCTGGGGGACTTCTTAAGATCCCCGGCGATTGCACTAAGTTTCACTTCGGTATTCTTGACCACGAGGAAAGTCCTCAATTCTCTCTGATTTTCGGCAGGAACTGCATGTTCGGCGCCCTGCCATGGGAACCTGTGCCACAGTCGGCCTGAGACGTGACCTAAGTGTCTTCAAGGCCGTCAATGAGACCAGTTCCGATCGTAGTCTCTCCGCCGGGCGGCTGTTCAATTGAATGAGAGCTGGAGCACATCCGGGGCAGGAATTCCAGCGCAGCTCCGGGCGTTGTATGAAATATCGGAACCAGCGCCCGTCGGGCCGCTGCGTCCGGAAGCGTCCGCCGCGCGGTACATCGTCCCGCTCCTCCCACCGCCGCTATTGCGAAAGGAACATGCCGTGATTGAACGGATTTCCGGCTCCCTGCTGGACCCCGAATCGCTCTACCTGCGTGATGACGCGCTGTTCCACAGCCCGGAGCTGCGCGGACTGAACCTCGTCATGGGTTTCACCGGCTTCGCCGACGCCGGTCACGTCGTCAGCCAGATCACCGCCGAAATGCTGGACGCGCTGGACGGGGAGATGATCGCCGAATTCGACGCCGACCAGCTGCTGGACTACCGGACCAGGCGCCCGCAGGTGAGCTTCGTCGAAGACCACCTGCAGGACTACCAGGCCCCGAGCCTTGCGCTGTACCGGCTCGCTGACGGCCTGGGGAACCCTTTCCTCCTGCTCGCCGGGTTCGAACCGGACCTGCAGTGGGAGCGGTTCGCCCGTGCCGTCGTCGGCATCGTCGAAACCCTCGACGTCAACCTGGTCACCTGGATCCATTCCATCCCCATGCCGGTGCCGCACACCCGGCCGGTGGGCGTAACGGTCCACGGCAACCGCCC
>JAODMA010000048.1 GCA_025464545.1 Arthrobacter sp.
GGATCTCGCCGACAGGGTGGACGCCATCACATCGCTGGAGGATCTGCACTGGCTCGATGTGCGCCTGGACCGGCTGCGCGAATGGCACCTCAACGGGCTGCTCTGCATCGGCGATGCCGCCCATGCCATGTCCCCTGCGGGCGGGGTGGGGATTAATCTCGCCATCCAAGACGCCGTCGCGGCGGCGGACATCCTGGCGCCGGCGCTCCTCCGGGGCCAGGTATCCCGACGGGACCTCGCCAGGGTCGAACGGCGGCGACGTCCGCCCACTGTGGTCGTGCAGACGGTCCAGCGGGTGCTGCACCGTGTGCTTTTCGAACCGATCATGACCGGGAAGCGGTCCGGCGCGCCGGCCGCGCTGCTGTTTCTGGGCCGGCATCTCCCGGTGATTGGGCGGTTCCTGCCGCGGTTCATCGCATTCGGCCCGCGGCCCGAACATGCGCCCGCGTTTGCCCGGCGCGTGCAGGCACCCTCCTGAGGGGGCACCTTCCAGAACGCCAGAACGCCCACCCGACAGCACCCCACTTGAAAGCACAGACGGGGCGCCAGCAAAGTGGCGCCCGGGATGCGCAAGCCCGGCCTCCGGACGCACGGCTGGATTTTCGGTAGTAGGGCTCCCACTAAACTGGAACCCATGACTGCCACCCCTGACGCCGCTGCCGCCCGCGCCCGCCTGCTTGAGCTGATCAAGGAACTCGCCGTCGTGCGCGGCAAGGTTATCCTTTCCAGTGGCGCGGAGGCGGACTACTACATCGACCTGCGCCGGATCACACTGCACCACGAGGCGTCCAGGCTGGTCGGCCAGGTCATGCTCTCACTGCTGGACGACGCGGGAATCGACTTTGAGTGCGCCGGTGGGCTCACCATGGGGGCGGACCCCGTCGGCACGGCCGTGATGCACACTGCCGCCGACGCCGGCCGTCCGGTCGACGCCTTTGTGGTCCGGAAGGCGCAGAAGTCCTACGGCATGGGCCGTCAGGTGGAAGGCCCCTCCGTTGAGGGCCGGAAAGTGCTGGTACTTGAGGACACGTCCACGACCGGCGGATCCGCGCTGACCGCCGTCGAAGGCGTCCGAAGGGCGGGCGGCAACGTCGTCGCCGTGGCCGTAATCGTGGACCGCGACACCGGCGCCAAGGAAAAAATCGAAGCCGAGGCCGGCGTCCCCTACCTGTTCGCCTTCGGAAAAGACGAACTCGGCCTTAACTGACCCCGCTGACCCCGGGCCCGGGGCGTGTGGACCGGTGCCGGGGGCTGACCTATCATGTCCTCATTACCCCTCAGTACTCGCCTTTGGAGAACCCGCGCCCATGCTCCCGTTCGAACAGTCCCCAAGTACGGGTCTATCGCCGCGTTTGGAGGTGCCCCTGAGCACCGTCGAGCAGATCCAGAATTTGATCCTGGAAAGCGCGGACTTCGAGGCGTTCCTGAACGAACTGGCCCGGTTTTCCGCACACCAGATGGCGGGCTCCGGCGAGGACGCCCTGTGCGGCATCACGCTCCTACGGGACCGGAAAGCCGCCACGATCGGCTGGAGCAGCGACTCCGCCCGCGAAGTGGACGAGATCCAATACTCGCTGTCCCAGGGACCCTGCCTGACTGCGGCCCAGGAGGAACGCGAAGTCTACGTCCCGGACCTCTTTGACGAGGAGCGCTGGGGTCCCGACTACGCCCAGGCGGTAGCCTCGCACGGGCTGCGCTCGGTGCTGTCCGTGCCGTTCCACCTTCAGGGCGAGGCCCAGGCGGCCCTCAATCTGTATTCGGATGTACCGCACAAGTTCGACGGCGACCTCGCCGGCCGCGCCCGCGGCTACACCCGGGAGATCTCACAGGCGCTGCGACTGGCGGTCCGCTTCGCCCTGCAGACCGACAGCGCCACGAACCTCCGGGCAACACTGGAATCCCGCACCGTCATTGACATGGCCATCGGAATCGTCATGGCGCAAAACCGCTGCAACCAGGAGACCGCCGTCCGGATCCTCACCGATGCGTCCAGCAACGGCAACGTAAAGCTCCGCGACATCGCGGCCTCCCTCGTGCAGTCAGTGGGCGGGGCCGCAACGCGCACCCACTTCGAAGAACCGGGCCGGAAAGCGGCCGGCTGAGCCCCTGGCGCTGATGCGGGCGAGGCCTGTGATTTGTACGCCGTCCGAGGCCCCATTAGGCTTGTTGCGGTTGAGCCGCCGGCCATGGACACCCTTTCTTGGAGTACCTATGGACCAGAGCCTCAATGCACACGTCAAACTCGACACCGCCTCGGACGTCGTCCGGATTGATGTCCGGGGTAGCCTTACGCAGGCATCCCGCCCCTCCCTTTTGCAGACCATCCAGCGTGTCCGCCACACGGGCATCAACTCCCATATCCGTGTTCACCTCGGCCACGCCCAATTCGTCGAGTCGTCGGCCCTGGCGGGGCTCCGCAGCGACCTCAACGCGATCGACGGGGTGGCCCAACTGGACGTTGCCGGCGCGCTGCCGGGCTCGTCCGGAGTCTCACTGGAGCTGAACCCGACCACCGACGACCCGAACGCGGTGCTGCGGTCTCTCGACCTCGACGGCGACGTCACGGCCGCCACCGACTCCCCGGGAACAGGACCGCTGACGGTCCTCAGCGATGACGAGTTACTCGCCGCGAGCGACACCGTGTTTGGCATGCTCGACAACCCGGCCGACATGGCGAGCTCGGAACTCCTGGCCACCTACGACGAGATCGGCCTCGAAATCAGCAGGCGCGAGGACGGACTGCAGCCGGAACCTGCGTAGATCGGTCCCGCCGCGAAAGCTGTAGCTGAGCTGTGATCGGCCCTTGCTTCTGATCCCGGTTTGGCAATGGATACGGTAGGGGAGTGCCGCGGAAGAAGGAAGTAAGTGATCTGCGGGGTCCCGGTTCCGCCGAGGCCCGCATACTCCGGCACGCCGCGGAACTAAAGCGGTTTTCGCGCCGGAATTTTCTGGTCGGCACGGGCTCCGCGTCCCTGTTGGCGGCGGACATGCTGTTCACCCGACGGGTCCAGACCGAGCGCCGCGTCCATAAGATCCTCCCTGTCCCGGACGAGACGGCGGAGAAGTACTTCCCGAATGCCAGCTGGTTCCTCTTTCCCGGCTACAAAACGAGCTGGGAGGAGGCCCTGTGGATCCTGAACGCCCTGCGCGGTTCACTTAATAAGCGCGGCCAGCTCGCCGCCGTCGGATACTCCAATATGGGCCTGGACATCGACCAGATCGTGATCGCCGTCGTCGAGCATTCGCGGGCCCACAAACTGAACCAGCTGTACTTCTACGGCCACAGCTTCGGCGGCATGGTGGCCACCCAGGTTGCTGCCAGGCTCCGTGAACTGCACGGCCTCGAAGTGGCGTTT
>JAODMA010000093.1 GCA_025464545.1 Arthrobacter sp.
ACAGGACGGCTTCGCCACGGAGCTGGGCCGCACCCTGGCACGGATCCCGGCGGATCCGCGCCTGGCCCGGGCACTGCTGGATGGTGCCGCCGCCGTCGGCCCGCACACCGCGGCCGAGACTGTCGCCCTCGTGGCCGGAGACCAGCGTGCCCCCGGCGCAGATCTGACACGGCTGGTGAGCACACTGCGGACCGGGAGGGACCCTTCCTCCCGGCGCTGGGCTGAAGACGTCCGGCGGATGGAGGCGATCGCCCGGCAGGAGAAATCCGGCGTCGTTCCCTCAGTACTGCCGGCAGCGGCGGCGGAGGCGGCAGTAGGTTTCGTTGTTGCCCTCGCGTTCCCCGACCGCGTGGCGCGCCGGGTCCCCGGCGAGGGGCCGGAGCGTTACCTCCTCTCCTCTGGTACCCGGGCCGGGCTGCCGGGCGGCAGTTCCCTGTCCGGGCACGAGTGGCTCGCGGTGGCCGGAGTGTCCCGCGCCCAGGGGCGGGACGCCGCCGGGACCGGTGCTGTGATCCGCTCCGCCGCGCCGCTGACGGCGGACGCCGCGGAGGCCGCCGCCGGGCAGTTGCTCACGGACGCGGTGGAGGCGCAGTTCAGCCAGGGCAGGGTGACGGCCCGGAGGGAACGCCGGCTCGGCGCCATCGTGTTGTCCTCCACGCCGGTCCGGCCGTCCGCGGAGGAAGGACGCCAGGCGGTGGCCGCCGCGCTGGAGCGGGACGGGCTGGAAGTGATCGGTTGGTCGGCGGCGGCGGACGCCTTGCGCAGGCGGCTGGCCCTGCTGCATCGGGAACTGGGGGATCCCTGGCCGGATGTCGCCGGGCCGGCATTGCTGGCGCGGCTGCAGGAATGGCTGGCCCCCGAACTCGAGGCCCTGGCCGGTGGCGCCGCCACGGGCGGAATTGACCTGGCCGAGCCGCTACGGAGGTTGCTGCCCTGGCCCGAGGCGTCGCGGCTGGACGAGCTGGTGCCGGAGCGGCTTGAAGTGCCCAGCGGTTCCCGGATCAGGATCGACTACCCGGACATGGGGGATGAGGCCGGCAGACCGGTTGTGGCGGTCAAACTGCAGGAGTGCTTCGGCTGGGACCGGACCCCGCGGCTGGTGCGCGGGGCAGTGCCGGTCCTGTTCCACCTGCTCTCGCCGGCGCGGAGGACGCTGGCCGTGACCGACGATCTGGCGTCCTTCTGGTCCGGGCCGTATGCGCAGGTCCGGGCGGAGATGCGCGGCCGCTACCCCCGCCACCCCTGGCCGGAAGACCCCTGGACGGCCCCGGCGACGGCCAGGACCAAGAGCCGCATGTGATGGGGCTAGCTTTAGGCGCCCTTGCGCACCTCCAGTACTTCGTCGTGCAAGGGCCGGCGGACTGGAGCAGGTGTGATTAAGGTCTTGACGGCGGGCCCCGGACCAGCTCCACAATGAACTGGCACATGTCCCTCGGGAGAGGAGACAAGGAAGGGGACCGACCATGACTTCACTCTGGCTCGACTCTGCGGGGCTCTTCACATCGGATCCGCTAATTCCGGAATCCCGCTACGATGCGGTGGTGGTGGGGGCCGGGATCACCGGGCTGTCCAGCGCCCTGCTGCTCGCACGCTCGGGCATGAAAGTGGCGGTGCTGGAGGCAAGGACCGTGGGTGCCGGAACCACCGGCCACACCACGGCCAAGCTCAGCCTGCTGCAGGGCACCGTCCTGTCAGCGCTGCGCCGCCAGTACCCGCAAAAAGTCGTCAACGCCTACGTGGAGGCCAACCGCGAAGGCCAGGCCTGGTTGCTCCGCTTCTTGGAGGACAGGGGAGTCCCCTTCCAGGAACGCGACGCCTACACCTTTTCGGTGTCGGACGCCGGCGCCGAACGGGTGGCAGCCGAGCTGACCGTGGCCAAGGCAGCGGGGCTTGAAGTCGAGGAAGCGGCGGACACCGAGTTGCCCTTCGCCACGCACCGTGTGATCACCCTCAAAGGACAAGCTCAGTTCAATCCGATGGACGTGCTCGACGCCCTCGCCGGCGACTTCCGGGACCGCGGCGGCGTGCTGGTCCAGGGCGCCAGGGTCCGGAACGTGAAGACCGGGGCGGACGCCGCGGTCGAAACCGACGCCGGCACCGTCCACGCCGATCTTGTGGTGCTGGCAACCGGGGTTCCGATTCTGGACCGGGGACTGTACTTTGCAAAGCTCAAGGCCTCGCAGTCCTACGCCGCCGCCCTCCGGCTGCCGGACCCGGCCGCCATTCCTTCGGGCATGTACCTCTCCGCGGAGTCGCCCGGACGCTCACTGCGCAGCTACCCGGCGGCCTCCGGAGACCTGCTGCTGGTGGGCGGCAACGGCCATCAGGTAGGCCGGGAACCGTCCCCACGGCGCCGCCTGGATGACCTGCTCGACTGGGCGCGCTTTCATTTCCCCGGCGCGGAGGCCACTCACTCCTGGTCCGGCGAGGACTACCGCGCCACCAACCTGATGCCCTTCATCGGCAGGCTCCCGCGCGGCGGCGGGAGGATCTTCTTCGCGACCGGCTACAACAAATGGGGGATGAGCAACAGCATCGCCGCCGCCCTGGACATCAGTTCCCAGATCCTGGGCGGGCAGCTGCACTGGGCGCACACCATCCACCGGCGCGTCACCTCGCCGGCGGGAGCCGCGGCGGCGATCACCCTTAACGCCGATGTGGCCAGGACCCTGGTGGAGAGCTGGGCGAAAGCAGAACTGGCCAGCCCCGAAGGTCCCACCCCCACCGTCCCGGCGGAAGGCAAGGCAACGGTGGTCCGGGAGGACCGCAAACCGGTAGCTGTGTCCACAGTCGACGGCGTCACCTGCAGGCTGTCCGCTGTCTGCACGCATCTCGGCGGTCTGCTGAGCTGGAATGACGCGGAGCGGAGCTGGGATTGCCCGCTCCATGGCTCGCGCTTCTCCGCCGCCGGGGAGGTCCTGCAAGGGCCGGCCACGCGGGACCTCCCAGGCGCCGGAAAATAGGCGGACCTGCAGCTAAATCAGATCGGGCTGGCTGCTGAGGATGTAGTCGACCGCCACCGGACCCGTCATATGCAGATGCGGGCAGATGAATCTCGAGTCGACGAAGTGCCGACGTATCCCAAGCTCCCGCATCGCCTTCCAGAACTCCTCGGCCGGCGCCGGATCTGTGTCCTGAAGGACGCACCAGCTCGTGTAGATGCCGTACAACTCGTCCTCCGTCAGGCCGGCGTCGGCGTCACTGCGGGTGCAGGTGCAGGCTTCGAGGAAACGGCTAAAAAGCAAAGATTCCATGCTGGACCCTCATAGTTCGATGACCGGTACCGCCGTCTGCGTCAGCGGGAATGAAGCCTCGGCCCCGCAAAGCGGAACGGGTTTCTGAGGCGAAGATAGGCCCATCACGGGCAGTTGTCCAGAGACCTGTTGTCCCGGACCGAGACAACGGTCCGGGGGATGTTCCATCGGCAGGTCAAGAGGCCGGATTGCCCGCCGGCAGTCCTTGGCTCTGCCGGGTCCCCGCCCGGGCGCCCTGTCCTAGCTGTCCGCCCGGCGGGGTCCCTTCGACGACGGACCGGCACCTCCGCGTCGCCGCCACACGATCACGGCAGCGAGGAGGGCCG
>JAODMA010000075.1 GCA_025464545.1 Arthrobacter sp.
CTGCGGTATTCCGCGGTGTGTTGGGGCGCCGGACGCTGGCGGAAGCGCGGCTGCCGGCGGCCGGGTCGTCAAAGTGGGAACTCCCGTCGTCGGGCGGGGCGGTGAAGGCGCCGCGGCCGCTGCCGTAGGACCGGTCGTAGTCGGCCCGGCTCTTGGCGTCGATCAGCGTCTCGTAGGCACGGGTCACCCGACGAAAGGCCGCCGGGTCGCCACCGTGGTCCGGGTGCGCGGTGCGGGCGGCCTTGCGGTAGGCCACCTTGATCTCCTTGTCCGTCGCCGTCACCGGGATGCGGAGGACCTGGTAATGCGAGCTGTTCCCCTGGGTCAACCAAGAATCCTTTACGTTGGTGGCGCCAGCCCATCGTGGACGTCCGGCATGGCCAGTTTAACCGGCTAGGGGAACAACGACCGCGCGGGCCCGGATGGTTCCCGACGGAGCCTCCCTTAGGTCACCGGGCCTTCCTTGGTGAGAGCCGGTTCAAGGCCAGCGCTCCGACCAGGAGGCCGAAGTCGCGAAGCGCCACGTCGAAGAAGGACCCCAGCACGAGCAGGTTGACGATGATGCCGAGCAGCCAGGCGGCAACCAGCAACGATCCGAGTCGCGGCCGCAGCGCCACCGCGACTACCTTGATTTTAGAAGTCCGCCGCCATTAAACAACGAGTATTGTTTTTAGAGCTAGAATGCCCTCATGAGCGGACTCCCTTGGGCGCGCAGGATTGCGGCCGTCGCCTCCCTCGGCGACGAGACACGGAGAAAGCTGTTTGCCTACGTCGCGTCGGAGGACGCGCCGGTGAGCCGGAACGACGCCGCGGCAGCCCTTGGCCTGCCGCGGAGTACCGCGTCTTTCCACTTGGACCGGCTGGTGCACGACGGGCTCCTTGCCGTGGAGTTCCGGAAGCTCGGGGGCCGGGAGGGTCCCGGTTCGGGCCGTCCCGCGAAGCTGTACAAGGCCGGAGTCCCGGAAGTGGCCGCCTCCGTACCCGAGCGAAACTATGATCTGGCCGCGGAGCTGCTGGTATCCGCCATTGAGGAGTCCACGACGGCCGGCGTCCCGGCCCGCGACGCGCTGGTCCGCGCCGCCTACGAGCGGGGCCAGGCCGCCGCCCGCGGGCAAGGCGCCGCTGCCTTTGCGGAGCTGCTCGCCGAGGAAGGCTACCGGCCCGAGGACGACGGCGAGGGCGGGCTCATGCTGCTGAATTGCCCCTTCCACCGCATCGCCGAAGGCCATGCGGTGGTCTGTGCCATGAACGGCGCCTTCCTGGCCGGAGCCGCGGCCGGCTGCGGCATCGCCGCCCAAGGCGTCGAGGCGCTGGCCGTCGAGGAGCTCAGGAAGACCGGCGCCGCGGCGCCCGGACAGTGCTGCGCCCGGATCCGGCCAGTCTGAGCCGGCGAGGTTCAGGCTACTTCGAGCCTGGCCCTCCGCTTGACCCCGGTCAGCAGGACGCCCGCGATCACCATCAGGCCGCCGATGACCTGCACCAGGGTCAGCGGCGTACCCAGCGCCACGGTGATGATGGCGGTGAAGACGACCATCAGGTTGAGGTAGTTCCCGGCCGTGCCCGACGGGGTTGACCTCAGGGCCAGGTTCCAGAAGAGGTAAGCGCCAAGGGACGGGAAGACGGCAATGTAGGCCAGCGACCAACCCTCGGCCGACGTGTCGGGAACCTGCACGTTCAGGGCGAGGGCGAACGGCGCCAGGGTCACGGTCGCCATCGCCACCTGAACGGCAGTGGCCGCGATGGGCGGCACGTCCAGCCGGCGGGCGATGATCGTATAGAAGCCCCAGACGATGATCGCGCCGATCATCAGGAGTTCGCCGGTGTTGATGGACAGGCTGAAAACCCGCTGAAGCTCCCCCCGGGTCAGCACGAGCAGCACGCCCAGCAGGCCGAGGCCAATGCCGAGCCAGCCCAGCCGGGTGGTTTTCTCGCCAAGCAGGACGATCGCCATCACCACGATCAGCGCCGGGTTCGCCGCCGTGATCAGGGAGGCGTTCATCGCTGAGGTGTAGCCTAGTGCCCCGTACAGCAGCAGCGTGTAGCCGCTCATCCCCAGCGCGCTCAGAACCAGGAGCACCGGCCAGCGTCGCAGCACCGCGTGCCAGTCCGGTTTCTCGACGAACCGGGCCAGGAGCAGCAGCGGCACCGCGGCAAGGGCCCAGCGCCAGAAGGTCAGCTCCAGGGGAGTCATCGAGGCGACGGCGGCCTCGCCGACCACGTAGTTTCCCGACCAGAACAAAGTGGCCAGGACAAGGTAAAGGGACGCTTTCACCCGTTCGAATGTACACGAGCGCGGTTCCTTGCCCGGCTGCTGCTGCCGGAGCCGCCGCGGGTAGAATTGGGCTGTGCCTGTTTACCTCGATCATGCCGCCACCACCGCCCTCGCTCCGGAGGCGCTGGCTGCGCTGACGCGCGAGCTGGCCCGCACCGGGAACCCTTCCTCGCTGCATGGCTCAGGCCGTCGCGCCCGCCGTGCCGTCGAGGACGCGCGGGAAGTGCTGGCTGAGGCCGCCCGGGCCCATCCCTCGGAAGTCATCTTCACCTCAGGAGGGACCGAGTCGGACAACCTGGCAGTCAAGGGCCTGTACTGGGCCCGTCGCGGCGAGAACCCGGCCCGGACGCGCATCCTGTGCTCCGCCGTCGAACACCACGCGGTGCTGGACACAGTGGAGTGGCTGGAACAGCACGAGGACGCGGACGTGTGCTGGCTGCCCGTTGACGGCGAGGGACTCGTGGACCTCGCGGTCTTGCAGGCCGAACTGTCCCGTGATCCGGCGTCAATCGCCCTCGTCACGGTCATGTGGGCCAACAACGAAGTCGGCACCATCCAGCCGATCGGCAGGATTGTCGAACTGGCGCACGCCGCCGGAGTTCCGGTGCACTCCGACGCCGTACAGGCCTTCGGCTCCGTGCCCGTGGATTTCCGCGGCAGCGGCCTCGATGCAATGTCCATCTCGGGGCACAAGATCGGCGGACCGGTCGGCGTCGGCGCGCTCCTCCTGGGCCGCGCCGTGAAGCTGACCCCGGTCCAGCATGGTGGGGGACAGGAACGGG
>JAODMA010000076.1 GCA_025464545.1 Arthrobacter sp.
ATCGCCCCGGTCCTGCTCGGGGAATTCGGATCCGCGATGCAGACCACCTCGGACAAGCAGTGGATACAAGCGATCGTCTCCTACCTGGCCACGAACAAGATGAGCTACGCCTACTGGTCCTTCAACCCGAACAGCGGCACTACCGGCGGACTCGTGAAGACCGACTGGCGTACCCCGGAAGCTGAAAAGCTGGCAGCCCTGGCGCCCATCCTGACCGCCAAACCCACTACCTCTCCGTCACCTTCCCCGTCGGCCACCGCGACACCCGCACCACCAGCGACGGCCAAGCCGACGGCGTCCCCGTCCGCGACAGTAACTGCTCCCCCAGCGCCGGCAACCGGGGTCTCCATCAGGGCTTTGTGGCGCCTTGCGAGCTCCTGGAACGGCGGTTATGTCGCCAACATCGACGTCACCGCCCTGAAGGCCGTTCCGACGTGGTCAGTGTCCTGGAAGGACCCGAACGTCACCTCGGCCGCGAACTCCTGGGGCGTCAAGTGCACGGTGGTCCCCAAGGTCTCCGTCACCTGTACGGGCTCAGATTGGACGACCAAGCTCGCCGCCGGCCAGAAGGTCACCGTTGGCTTGCAGGTCAACTCGCTGAAGGCCCCGGTCAACCCGGTCCTCACCCTCAAGTAGCAATCCGGACGGAGGGCCCGGATCGGCCGGACCCTCCATCCACACGGAGCTGGTTGCAGTCCACGCCGTTGCAATCACCAGGACGGTCACCCACCGAGGGGCGCCCGGGCACGCAGCCTTTCCTGGACCGTCCGACGCCAGCTACCCCGCCAGAATTGGCGTTTCCGGCGTGAACGAATTGCAGCCCGGAAGGCCACCGGTGTATCCGAGCTGGAATGCGGCAACCCGCTCCGCCACCGGGATTGCCACCTCGCCCGCGTCCGGGGGAGCGACGGCGGCCATGACGGCATTCAGATCGCCGAGATCCGCCGGGTAGTTCAGTTTCCCGGTCTGCGCTGCATGCTGCGCCCAGGCCCCGGCGATGCAATCGGCCTGCTTTTCCAGAACCGCATGCTCTTCGGGTGTTTCCGGCTCCGGGACCTGCATGAAGGTCTGGACATGGTGTCCCCATTCATGGGCATAGGCAACAGCCGGAGCCGCGAAGCCGACGCCGTTGTAAAGCACCCAGAGGGCGTCCTGGCCGGTGTAGACCGCCCGGTCGACCGAGCAATAGGAGAGATCGGTGCTGGTGTACGGGTCAGGGGTTTCGTCATCCTGGAGACACGCGGTGGGCCCGGTCAGGCCCGCGGTCACGTAGTAGAAAGCCGCCGGGCGGCTGACTGTGCCGTACTTTTCGTCGAACAGCGGGGTGATCACCGCGAGCAGGTTGTCGAAGTAGCCCGCCATGTCCGCGTAGCTGCGGCAGCCTGCCGTCGCGCCTTTCGGGCAGTAGAGCGACGCCCGGTTGGCGGCCACCTTGTCGGCCGGTGCGGGGACGGCAGCCTTCAACGTTGTCGGGGGAGGCTCCGGCGCGGTGGTGGTCGGCGCCACGGTCTCCGTCGCCGTCGGTGTTCCGGTGGCGGTGCCGCCCGGGGACGCGGTCCCGGTGGCTGCGGTGGTGTCTGCCGGCGGCGGCGTGGTGCCGCCCGGTGAACACGAGGTCAGCAGCATCGCCGCCAGCAGGAGAGGGATAACTGCTGATACGTGGCGGGCCATGGGGGACTCCTCGGTTATCGATGAGACCAAAGTGATTGCCGTGTCCGACGTGACCCATGTGAGTCATTCCCCCAGGGCACAAGGATAGGAGCCTTCCTTCCGGGATGTCCATGACTCCGTACCTGCGTTATGAATCCACAATCCCCAGCGGGGCTGGAACGGCGGCCCGCCGGAGCAGCTCCGGCGCCACCACTGTGGCCAACCAGCCGGTGCGCATAATGAACTAAAATGGCAAGGATGCCGGAGCGAATTCCGGCTGCCCATAAGCGTGGCCCTCCAGGCCGGCGTAACCGCCGGCATGGAGGGCTTTCTCTTTGGCGCCACAGGAACACCCCTCGAGAGGACAGCCAATGAGCCTCATCCGGCTGCACGACGTCAGCGTCCGCTATGACAACACCCAGATCCTGCGCGAGGCATTTTTCCGCCTGGAAGCCGGGGACCGGGTCGGCCTGATCGGCAAGAACGGTTCGGGCAAGACGACGATCCTCAAACTGGTGCTGGACCAGGTGACACCTGATACCGGCACAGTAAGCCTGGCGCAGGGGACGAGGGTCGGCTACTTCTCCCAGTTCTCCGAGCTCAACGGCGAAGCGACAATCCTCGAGACCCTCGACGGCCTGTTCGTTGAGATCAAGGCCGTGGAGGCCGAACTGGCGTCCATCGATGCCTCGATCGCCCAGGATCCCGCCGGCGCCGAACTGGACCGTCTTATCCAGCGCCAGGCTGAGCTCTTCGAGGATATGGACCGGCTCGACGGCTGGGATTATCCGCGGCGCATCGACACCGTCCTCACCACCCTGGGCTTCGACGAGGCCCACCGCAGCTGCGCCATCGACGAGCTGTCCGGCGGCTGGCGCAACCGCGCCGCCCTGGCCAAGATCCTGCTTGAAGGCCCGGACATCCTGCTGCTGGATGAGCCCACCAACTTCCTCGACGTGGCGGGTGTCGAGTGGCTCGAGGGCTGGTTCCGGGACTTCCGCGGCGCGGCCATCATCGTCTCCCACGACCGGAAGTTCCTCGACGCCGTCGTTACCCGGATCATCGAGGTGGAGAACTATCATCTGCACGAGTACCCGGGCAATTTTGCCGAGTACGTGGTGCAGAAGCAGTTCCGCCTCAAGACCCTCGAATCGCAGTTCGTGCACGAGTCCGAGCTGCTGGCCTTTGAAGCGGAGGGCATCGCCGACCGCCGCGAAGCCGCCAAGGCGGCGAGTCGCGGGCTGGGGAACCAGCTGGCCAAGATCAAGAAGTCCCGCACGCCCCGGCCGGTGGACCAGATCGTCACCGAGATCTACGGCGGCCTGCACGTGAAGGATGTGCTCTGTCGGGTGGAGGGGCTGGGTAAGTCCTACGGCCGGAAAGTCCTGTTCGAGGACCTGAGCTTTGAAATCCGCCGCGGCAACCGGATCGTGGTGCTGGGCGCCAACGGCAGCGGTAAATCCACGCTGCTTAAGGTGTTGACCGGCGAAGAGCAGGCCGACGCCGGCGTCGTGACCTGGGCGAAGGGACCGGGTTTCGTCTCGTACAACCAGATGCTGGAGGACCTCGACGACGGCGACACGGTCTCCCACGCGGTCAACGCCCTTCCGGACAGCCTTGCCTTCAGTGCCACTAAGAAGTCCGTCAACAGGTTCCTGGCGATGTTCCAGTTCTCCGAGGCCGATCTCAAGCAGAAGATCGGAAACCTTTCCGGAGGGCAGAAGGCACGGGTCGCCATGGCGCAGTGCCTGTTGTCCGGCGCGTCGGTGCTGCTGCTCGATGAGCCCACCAACCACCTGGACATGTCCAGCACGCAGGTCATGGAACGGGCGCTGGTCCACTTCCCGGGCGCGGTTGTGGTGGTCAGCCACGACCGGTTCTTCAGCGAGAAAATCGCGAACCGGCTTCTGGTCTTCGGCGCCGACGGCGCGGAGGCCGGCGAAATCGACGTACGCGCC
>JAODMA010000122.1 GCA_025464545.1 Arthrobacter sp.
CGACACCGGCTGGCGCATTGACTACCACATGGCCACGCCCGCTCTGGCTGCTGCCGCCGTGTCAGCCGTTGTTGACCGGGCGCCGTCCTGGGATACCCGCTTCTCCGACCACGCCCCGCTGGTAGTGGACTACCGGCTCTAGTCTTAAGGCTTCTCCGACATGACCTTTCCTTCCACCGCGACCGCCGGCACCGAACGCGACGCCGAAACTCCGCCCGACGCCGCCGTCGTACCCGCCGCTCCTGCCGCCGCCGCCACCGGCGCCCGGCACCGGATCCTCTCCGGAATGCAGCCTTCGGCCGACTCCCTGCACCTGGGGAACTACCTCGGTGCCCTGGTGAACTGGGTCCGGATGCAGGAGGAATACGACGCGATCTTCTTCATCCCGGACCTGCACGCCATCACGGTCCCGCAGGACCCGGCGGAGCTGGCCCGACGCACCCGCGTCACGGCAGCCCAATACATCGCCGGCGGCGTGGACGTGGACAAGTGCACGCTCTTCGTCCAGTCCCAGGTCCCGGAGCACGCGCAGTTGGCCTGGGTCCTGAACTGCATCACCGGTTTCGGCGAGGCGTCCCGGATGACGCAGTTCAAGGACAAGGCGCTCAAGCAGGGCTCGGACCAGGCCAGCGTGGGCCTCTTCACCTACCCGGTCCTGCAGGCCGCGGATATCCTCCTGTACCAGCCGCACGGTGTGCCGGTGGGCGAGGACCAGCGCCAGCACGTGGAACTCAGCCGCGACCTGGCCCAGCGCTTCAACTCCCGCTTCGGCCAGACCTTCAACGTCCCGGCGCCCTTCATCCAGAAGGAGTCGGCCAAGATCTACGACCTGCAGAACCCCACCGCCAAAATGTCCAAGTCGGCGGAGTCGCCGGCCGGCCTGATCAACCTGCTGGACGACCCCAAGGTCATCGCCAAGCGGATCAAGTCGGCCGTGACGGATGCGGAAACCGAGATCCGCTTCGACCGCGAGGCCAAACCCGGGGTCTCCAACCTGCTGACCATCTATTCGGCGATCACCGGTCAGAGCGTCGACGCCCTCGTCGCCGCGTACCAGGGCAAGATGTACGGCCACCTCAAGGTGGACCTCGCCGAGGTGGTGGCCGAGCGCCTCACCCCGATCCGGGACCGCGCTACCGAACTGCTGAACGACCCGGCGGAACTTGACCGCCTGCTGGCCCTTGGCGCCGACAAGGCCCGCGAAATCGCCTCCGTCACCCTCCGCGACGTCTACGCCAAGGTGGGGTTCCTGCCCTACACCGGAACCAACGGAGCCCGCTAGGCCGATGTCCTTCGTCAGCAAAGTCACCGCGACAGACGCCCCGCGAGCCGGCAGGTCCCCCTCCGGCAACGGACAGTCTCCCAGCGACGGCATCAGCGTCGGAGTGATCCTGAGGTTCCCGCCGGAGGTCGCCGAGGAACTCCAGCGCTGGCGGGCCTCATTCGGTGACCCCATGGCCGGCGTGATCCCGGCCCACATCACGCTCGTGACCACCACCATGACCCAGGACTGGGAGGCGACCCGCAAGCACGTGCGGCAGGTCGCGAGCAAGCAGGAGCCGTTCACGGTGACGATCGCCGGCACCGGATCTTTCCGGCCGGTGTCTCCGGTGGTCTTCCTCAAGGTCGACGACGGCTTCGGCCAGTGTGTCAGCCTGCATGAGCAGCTTCAGACCGGCCCGCTGGAGCGCGAACTGCCCTTTGCCTACCACCCGCACGTCACGGTCGCGCACGACGTGGCCCCGGAAAGCCTCGATGAGGCCGAAACGGTGCTCAAGGATTACAAGGCCACGTTCCCGGTGGCTAGCATGGGACTTTACGAGCACGACGACAACGGCATTTGGCAGCTACGGGAAGAGCTTGACTTTGGGACCGAACGGAACAGCGACAGAGGCCCGGACGGCGCAGCAGACGCCCGCTGAGCCGCCCCCTCCCACTGATCTGGCCCGGTTGAAGCTGGAAGTTCTCCGGAAGAAAGTTGACTGGGGCAAGGCCCGCCGCTCCGGCGCCGGGGGACCGGCATCGCTGCTGCCGATGGTGCAGTGGCTGCTTGCCCGGCTCAACGCCTTCCGTCCCGTGCGCGCCTTCCAGCACTACGGCCGCCAGCACGGCCCATTGATGAGTGCCGGCATCGGTTTCCGGATGTTCTTCTCCATCACGGGTCTGCTGGCCACCGGCTTCTCCCTGGCCGGACTCGTTCTCCGCGGACAGCCGGCCGTGCTCGACCGGGTGGTCAGCAGCGTGGCCTCGAGCGCGCCCGGCCTGCTGAAACTCGACGGCGGCGAGGGGCTGGTGGATCCCCAGGAGCTGCTGAATCCCGACGGGCTGGGCTGGGCCGCCGTGATCGCCGCCGGAGTGACCGTGGTGACCTCGCTGGGCTGGATTGACGGCCTGCGCGACGGCGTCCGCGGCGTCGTGGGGCTCGGCCCGCGCAAGCTGAACCCGATCCTGCTTAAACTCCACGACGTCGGCACCCTGCTGTTGCTCGGCGTGGCGCTGGTGATCAGCGCCGGCGCGTCGCTGGTCTTCGGTACCGCCGCGGGCTGGGTCGCCGAGCAGCTGCGCCTCGATCCCCTGGTGGCAGGGCCCTTGACCACCTCCGTGAAGATCGCCGTGCCGCTGCTGCTGGCCTGGGCCACGGCGCTGATCATGTTCCGGCTGGCCGCAGGAGTGAAGCTGGCCCGCCGTTCGCTGCTGGAAGGGACCATCCTCGCCGCGCTGGGCACCGGTGTGCTGCAGATCTTCAGCGCCGAACTGCTCGCCGGCGCCGGCCGGAACCCCATCCTGGCGCCCTTCGCCATCATCATCGGCCTGCTGATCTGGTTCAACCTGGTCAGCCAGGTGTACCTGATCGCCGCCGCCTGGGCCGCCATCCGGGAGGAGGACCTCCAGGCCGGGCCTGCCAACAAGACCACCGGTTGGGGTTCCCGGCAGGTGCAGCCGGGGAAGACCCCAGTGGAGCCGTCCCCGCGCCGGCGGCTCCCTGCGGCAGGGTTCAGGCGTCGAGGTATTGATCCGCCCACGCCGAGATAATCTTCGCGGCCCGCGCCGCCTGGCCCTTGCCGGTCAGGAGGTGGTCGCTGCCCTCGAGCGAGACAAAGCTGCGCGGGTGCCGCGCGGTCTGGAAGATGGCACTGGCATTCTCAATCCCGACGGTGTTGTCCGTGGGGGAGTGCAGCACCATCAGAGGCCGGTTCAGCCGGCGGATGCAGTCCGTCAGGTCGGCGTGCTCAAGGTCTTCGACGAAATGCCGGCGGATCTCCACCCGCTTGCCGCCCAGGTCCACCTCGGCGCTTCCTTCGCTGAGGATGCGGTCCAAAGCGGCGTCAAAGACGTGGGCCACGTGCTTGGGCGAGAACGGGGCACCCACGGTTGCGACGGCGTCGAGCTCCGGAATCTTATCCGCCGCGGCCAGCACGGCGGCTCCGCCGAAGGAATGGCCCACGAGCAAGGAGGCGGCCCGCCCCGCCTCGCGCATGAATTCGGCGGCCTTCACGGTGTCCGCCACCTTGTGGCTGAAGGAGCCCTCGGACCACAGCCCCGCGGATTCGCCGAGTCCGAGGTTGTCGAAACGGAGCATGCCCACGCCGTTGTCCGCCAGCGCCTTGCACATCCGCGACGCGGAAGGACTGTCCTTGCCGAGCGTGAAGCCGTGCGAAAACACACCCCAGCCCTTCACCGGCCCCTCCGGGACGTCGACGATGCCGGAGAGCAGCTCGCCGGTGGAACCACGGAACGAGACTTTTTCAGAGCGGGACATGGCGGCCTTTTCGGTTGGCGTTTACGACGACGGCGCCCCCACCCAAAGGTGAGAAGCGCCGTCGTCGTACTACTGGGGGAGAGCGGTTGCTAGATCTTGCGGGACAGAATGGCCTGCTTGACCTCGGCGATCTCCTGCGTGACCTGGATGCCGCGCGGGCACGCTTCGGTGCAGTTGAAGGTGGTGCGGCAGCGCCACACGCCCTCTTTGTCATTGAGGATCTCCAGGCGCATGTCACCGGCGTCATCGCGGGAATCGAAGATGAAGCGGTGCGCGTTGACGATCGCCGCCGGGCCGAAGTACTGTCCGTCAGTCCAGAACACCGGGCAGGACGAGGTACACGCGGCGCACA
>JAODMA010000153.1 GCA_025464545.1 Arthrobacter sp.
GGAGGGCGCCGCTGACACTGGTGCCGATGCCCACGTCGACGAAGATGGTCGTGCCGTTGATCTCGAGGGGTTCGGTCAGGCTGGAACGGACCCTGGCGGCCAGGTGTTCGGCTTCGGACGCGGTTTCAAGGTCGGGCAGGAGAATGACGAACTCGTCGCCGCTGTAGCGTGCGACCGTGTCGCTGGTGCGCACTGCGCTCTGGAGCTGGTTGGCGACGTGCCGGAGGACCCTGTCACCGGCTCCGTGGCCGAGGCTGTCGTTGATCCGTTTGAACCGGTTGACATCGCAGAACAGCAGTCCCACTCTACGCCCGTCCCGGCTGGCCTGCGCCAGCGACGCTTCCAGCCGGTCCTCCAGCAGTGCCCTGTTGGGCAGCCCGGTCAGCGAATCGTGCAGGGCCTGCCTCCGGGCATCCTCGAGCAGCCGGATGTTATCCAGCGCCACTGTCGCCAGACAGGCCAGCCCGGTCAGGCGCTTGGTCAGGGCTCCTTCGAGGCGTTCCGGAGCCCTCGCGTCGGCCCAGTACGCGAGCACGATGCCGGTGAGCTGGTCCCCGGCCATGATCGGTATGGCCGCGAATGCGGAGAGGTCGAAGTCAGCGAGCACATTCTTTGCCCAGTCTGAACCGTTTCGATTCACCAGCAGCGGGGCACCGTTGCGCAGCAGCTCGGAAAGCTCCGGGCTCTCCTGGGCCGTCGTCACGTAGTCGACCGCTTTTTCTGCCAAGTCACCATGCCAGCCGCTCAGCCCTGCGATCCGGAGTTTGCCTGCGTCCGCATCCCAGAGTGCCACGGCCGAGCGGGTGGCTCCCGAGAGGGTCGGGACGGCGTCGGCAACCGCCTCGGCAACCGTTTTCACGGTGGAGCCCTCAGCCAGGGCGCGGGCGACGTCGAGCAGGAGCTCGGATGTTTCAGCATTCTCCCGGGCCTCGGCAAGTAATCCGGCGCTGTCGAGCACGGCAGCGGCGTGCCGGGCATACGCTGCCAGGGTGTCGGTATCCTCGGGGAAAAATTCCTGCCCGGGGTGGGCGACGGCTGCCAGCACACCATAGTGATGTGCCGCGGAGGCCACCGGGACGCTCAGGACCGGCAGCTCCACCAGTGTGCTATCGGTCAGGTTCAGGGCCGTGCCGTCGTCGGCGAGGGCTGCTGCCAAAGCCTCACCGGTGCCACGGACCCGGATATGGCGTCCGCCTGCGGGTAATCGGACGGCGAGCAGGTGCCCGGGTGCGTGCACCGCGCTGTCGGCACGGGTCGCGATCCGGTCGAGCAACTCCTCCAAAGGTGCGCTGCTGACCAGCTCCGATGCCGCGCCCTCGAGAACCCGTAGCCGGTGCTCCGCGGACGACTCCCTGCCAAGGCCCCGTTCGGCGCCCGTGAACCTGCGCAGCATGTTCCGCACGCGACTGACAGGGGACTCTGTCCAGGCCAGATGGTAGATGCATTCCGGAGCGCCGTTGAGCTGGCAGGTGACACCGTGATCCACCCGTGCCGGCGGCAGACCAAACACGACAGGTATTTGGGCGAGGAGACCTATGGTGTAGTCGCAGTCCGCCCGGCTGGGCTGGTGGGGCGGCAGCGCCCTCCAGCCCACAACTGCCGCGCCGGACTGGACCCATTCGCAGCGCAGCACGCAAGCAGTATCAAAGCGCGTCGACAGCCGGGAGATGCGGCGGATCAGGGCCGCCGGTGAACCAAACGCCCGTGCCTGCACCCGCAGCGGCGCGGCTGCCGGGTCTTTCATCGCCGCCGGGCCCAGCCGTAACCCGAGACGGGGATCGCCGAGTTCGGCCGCAGCGGCGTCAAAGAGCCGAATCTTGTCAGTGTAGGAAATCCTTCCGCCCACGGTCCGCAGCGCTACCTGCTGATCGCGCAAACCCGCATGCCCCAGGACGCGGCTGACACCTTCCGGACCGGCCTGCTCGGCCACAATCCGCAACACCAGTCGCGTGGTCTGCGTCGAGGTACCGGGCACAACCTCGCTTCCGCCAAGATCAGAACCGCTGCCCGCCCGGACCTGGGAACCGATGTTGAGCGGACCGGAACCTGGAACCGGTTGAGGCAGTATTTTCACGATTGTCTTTCTGGTCGGACAAAATGGGAAGCGGCTCTATCACGGCGAATCCGCCTCGGGTCAGCCGGAACGACCGGACTGGCGCACGCCCGTCTTTCGGCGCCGCAGCCACCATGCCAACGCCCCCAGCAGCAGGACTCCCAGCGCTGCGAAGCCTATCGCCGGCCGCACCATGCCGGCAGTGTGAACGGGGGCGGTTAGGCCTGGCGGCCAACTTCCGGGAAGGCGATCGGAGCGGTAGCAACATGCTCAACCAAGCCGCTTTCGAGGCGGAGCTTTGCCTCCCACGGTCCATTGGGCAGCTGCGGGTCCATGACCACGGCTACGGCCGTAGTTCCACCGGGCGTGGTCTAGTTGACAGCGAAGGGGCCGGCGGAAAGGCCGCCCGGGCCCAAGGGAGGGCAGCACTGAGAGGAATCGGGAGCACGAGGGAGACCTTTGCTGTTCGGCGGCCCGGCTGACCGCGTGGGTCCCGTGGCTTTGCGTCCCCGGCTTGCACCGGGTTTGCCTTTATCGACTAGCGGATGCTGAGCCAGCGCCACTCTATCAAGTTTAATCTTCAACTTTTTCCTTTAGGGCCTTTATTTACATCAGTCCCACCAGTCACACGCGATTTTGCAAAGTCGACGCGGCGGTGGAAATGTTCAACGTCACTAGAGCCGGGGCGCCGGGGAGGGGCTGGGGACCAGCGTTCTGGAGCGGTCTTCAGGACCTACACATCGCGCATGTGGTGGTGGACAGGAGGATCCGGGGAACCGCGTCGGAGGTCATATGACTCATAATGCCGTTTTCGGATGTGCCGCAGGCCAGGCTGCATGATCACGGGGGCCGCCAGCGAAGTGCGCTCAGTGCCCTTCACCGGGCCCAGGTGCGCAAGGACCATACGATCAGTAACGTTCGCTTGTGGTGGCAGATTCGCCTCAACCACCACCCAAAGAGTGATTGCTGAGCCTCGCGGAAGAAACCCACAAAACGCTGGATCCGCTCTTTAGGCTCAAAAACGGCCGGGATGCGGTCTACTTGTTGGCCGCCTGCATGCCGCTCTCGATTGCCCCGTCAATAAATCCGCCCAGGAGGGCATGCCCCGGGAAGCCGCGCCCCACTCCCCCGGATCGCCAAAACGACACTTACTGCTACCCAGTTGGGCCGGAGGGCGCAGGCCGTGAAAGCATACGGTTCATGGCCCAGAAGATTGCGTACCAGGGTGAGCCCGGCGCCAACTCCAATATCGCGTGCAGGCAAATGTTCCCCGAGCTGGAAAGTGTCCCGTGCGCCAGCTTCGAAGATGCTTTCGAACTGGTCGCCAGCGGCGAGGCCCAACTGGCCATGATTCCGATCGAGAACTCCATCGCCGGCCGCGTGGCGGACATCCACATTCTGCTCCCCGAGTCCCACCTGCAGATCGTGGGCGAGTTCTTCCTACCCATCCACTTCGATCTGCTGGGCATCCCCGGCAGCACCATCGAGGACGCCACGGAGGTCCACAGCCACATCCACGCCCTCGGCCAGTGCCGGCGCCTGATCCGGGAGGCCGGGCTGCGCCCCGTCATCGCCGGAGACACCGCCGGGTCAGCCCGTGAGGTGCGCGAATGGAACGATCCCCGCAAGCTTTCCCTCGCTCCCCCGCTGGCCGCTCAGATCTACGGCCTGCAGGTCCTGGCCTCGCGGGTTGAGGACGACCCCTCCAACACCACCCGGTTTGTGGTCCTGGCACGGGAAAGGGAACTTCCTGCCCGGGATGTGGTGCCCGGACCGGCGGTCACCAGCTTTGTGTTCCGTGTCCGCAACGTCCCGTCCGCCTTGTATAAGGCACTGGGCGGCTTCGCCACCAACGGCGTGAACATGACCCGGCTGGAAAGCTACATGGTGGGCAACGAGTTCGCCGCCACCATGTTCATGGCCGACGTCGAAGGCCACCCCGAAGACCTGCCGCTGAAGCTTGCACTGGAGGAGCTGGACTTCTTCACCACCGAGGTGCGAATCCTTGGTGTCTATCCGGCCGCGGAGTACAGGAAAGGTCAAACCGCGGTTCCACAGGGTGCATGACTCCAAAGCTGAGCGCACCGGCCTTTGGATTACGTATCTGTTGGGTCAGCCTCTCCGGGAAAAGTCCGCACTGATGACGTCTGGCAGAATATGTGCGAAAAAGGAGCCGAGCTCCGCCGTTGCGGTCAGCGGCAGGACGTTTGCGACATACTGGTCCGGGCGCACCACCACCACGACGCCGTCGCGGCTGAGCCCGCGCAGCTCGAAGATGTCGGCCGCCGGATCGGTGGCGTAGACGTTCTCAAGGTAGGTGAGGTGGAATGGGCCCACCTCTGGCTTGAACGCAGCCGGCACAGCGCCGATGTCGATGCTCGTGTGATCCTGCTGGTAGATCACCTTCACGTCGAACCAGGCGTCGCGGTCGGCGCCCGACGGCGTTGCGGCCAGAGGAGAGTCCGGCGAGTTCGCAATCCACTCGGCGAAGTCGGCGACGGGCGACGCTGTTCCCTGCTGTCCCGTTCGGGGCGTTGCAGGGTCGGCAAAAACATAGATCCGCCAGCGGCCGTCCGCCTTGGCTTGGTGTCCGAGGTGCAGCGGGTTGGTATCGCAAACCCGCACGACGGGTGCGGACTTGAATCGCTTGCCAATGGTGAACCCGGTGGCCAAGTCCTGGTGCACCGGCTCACTGACAAGCATGGAGGGCGCGTACTGGGTCATGAAGCCGGCCGGGAATTCGGCGGTGCTTACATAGAAATCTTCCAGCTCGGAGGGGTTCTCGAATTCCTCCGGCTTCTTCGCCATGAGCGTCGACCACTCCTTGTCGAAGTCGATGAGGTTCTTCGCGATGACCTGGCGCTCGGCTGAGTAGGTGGACAGCAGGCTCTCCGGGCTTCGGCCTTCAAGAACGTGCCCGAGCTTCCACCCCAGGTTGAAACCATCCTGCATAGAGACGTTCATGCCCTGGCCGGCCTTGGCGCTGTGCGTGTGGCAGGCGTCGCCGGTGATGAACACGCGCGGCGTCCGGGTGCCAAGCTCCTCCGGGAGGACGTCGTCGAACCGGTCCGTGAGCCGGTGGCCCACCTCATACACGCTGTGCCACGCGACGTTCCGTACGTCGAGTGTGTAGGGATGCAGGATGTCGTTCGCCTTGGCAATGATCTGCTCGATGGTGGTGCCGCGCACGGCCCCCTTATCGTTCGGATTCACTTCGCCCAGGTCAACGTACATGCGGAACAGGTGGCCGCCTTCACGCGGGATCAGCAGGATGCTGCCGCCCGCTCCGGACTGGATGGCGCATTTTGTTCGAATGTCGGGGAAATCCGTGACGGCAAGGACGTCCATCACGCCCCAGGCATGGTTGGCCTGGTCTCCGGCCAGCGTGCAGCCGATCGACTCACGCACCTTACTGCGCGCTCCATCCGCGCCGACAACATACTTGGTCCGGACAGTGCGCTCCTGGCCCTCGTTGGGGCCGGCCGTGTGAAGAAGCCGCACGGTGACGGGGTACTCTCCTTCGCCGGTGACGTCGAGGCTGACGAACTCAAATCCGTAATCGGGCGCCATCCGCGTGGGTGAGTTCGCCATGAACTCGGCGAAGTAGTCCAGCACGCGGGCCTGATTAACGATGAGGTGCGGGAATTCGCTGATGCCGGCGGGATCGTCGGCGGCGCGGGCGGTGCGGATGATGCGCGAGGGATCTGTGGGGTCCGGCTTCCAGAATGCCATCTCGGTGATCCTGTATGCCTCGGCGATGATCCGCTCCGCGAAACCGAAAGCCTGGAACGTTTCGACGCTCCTGGCTTGGATGCCGTCGGCCTGGCCGATCGCGAGCCTTCCGGGCCGGCGCTCCACGATCCGGGTGGTGATTCCCGGGAACTGTGACAGTTGCGCGGCCGTGAGCATGCCGGCCGGCCCCGTCCCAACGATGAGCACGTCGACTTCATCCGGTAGTTCTGCGGGCCGATCGGCGCCGACGCCGGCGACCGGCTGCACTCGCGGGTCTCCGGATACGTAGCCGTGGTGATGAAACTGCACGGGCTTTCCTCACTTCGCTGTGTGGCTGCTATCGGCGCACGGTGTTCTATATGAGAACTCGACGTTCGATAATTGAATTCATATCGTGGCTTCAACTGTAGGGCAGTTGTGCTGCGGACGCCAAGTAGCTTTTTCCCGCCCAGTCGACGCGGTTACAGCGGTCGAGAAAGAGGGATTGACGGACGGTGGCTGGTAGTGCTAAGTGATCGTATATGATTTCGTACCTGATGAGGAGACAGCTTTGGAGCAGGTCAACGAGGACACCATGGCGGCAGCACGCAAGGTGATTGCGGTGCACATCAATTACCCGAGCCGGGCAGCCCAGCGCGGCCGGACACCGGCGCAGCCCTCCTACTTTCTCAAGCCCTCGAGCTCACTGGCGCTGACCGGCAACGCCGTGGAACGCCCGGCAGGCTGCGAACTGCTCGGATACGA
>JAODMA010000168.1 GCA_025464545.1 Arthrobacter sp.
AGGTTGGCCAGGTCCGGTACGCTCGACTGGCAGAAGCCGGCGTCGAACGCGTTCCTTACGGCACGTTTCATCGCCGCCAGCTCCAGAGGTATGCCACCGACCCCGACCGGAGCCACAGCGTCCGCAATAGACCCCCGAACCCGGTTGCAGCTGTGACGCACAACGCCCGGCTCGGGGCAGGTCCGGGGCGGGCGCTGTGGTAATTTGAAAGGGCAAATGATCCTTTTTTAATTCCGTCCCGTGAGGCGGGGAAAGGGGAGACGAGCGTTGACTTCTGTTCCAGAAGCACCGGTTCCGGCCAAGGTTGTTCTTACCCGAGTGGTACTCAGCCAGGCGGACATCGACCGTGCACTCACTCGTATCGCCCATGAAATTCTCGAGTCCAACAAGGGCTCCCAGGACCTGGTCTTGCTGGGCATTCCGCGGAGGGGCTACCCCCTCGCCGTCCGGCTCGCCGAAAAGATTGCTGCCGCAGATCCAACCGTGGACGCCGCCGCAATCGTGGGCCAGCTGGACGTCACCATGTTCCGCGATGATCTTTCGCACCAGCCGACCCGGCCGCCGTACCCCACCCAGCTCCCGCGCACCGGGATTGATAACAAGGTCGTTGTGCTGATCGACGACGTCCTCTACTCCGGGCGCACCATTCGGGCCGCCCTGGATGCGATCATCGACCTCGGACGCCCGCGCATCGTCCGCCTCGCCGTGCTGATTGACCGGGGCCACCGTGAACTGCCAATCCGGGCCGATCACGTCGGCAAGAACCTGCCCACGTCCTCTTCAGAAAAGGTCCGCGTCCGGCTTGAGGAAACCGACACCGTCGACGGGGCGCCCGTCAACGAGGTCATCATCGAGGCAACTGCATGAGGCATTTGCTCTCCACCGAAAACCTGAGCCTGCACAATGCCATCCGCATCCTCGACACCGCCGAGGAAATGGCCGCCGTGGGGGAGCGTGAGGTCAAGAAACTCCCCGCGCTGCGCGGCCGCACCGTGGTGAACCTGTTCTTCGAGGATTCCACCCGCACGCGTATCTCGTTTGAGGCCGCCGCCAAGCGGCTCTCGGCCGACGTCATCAACTTCGCCGCGAAGGGCTCCTCCGTGTCCAAGGGCGAGTCGCTCAAGGACACCGCCCAGACCCTGGCCGCAATGGGCGCCGACGCAGTCGTGATCCGGCACTGGGCCTCGGGAGCGCCGCACCGGCTGGCCGCCACCGACTGGATCGACGCCGCCGTCATCAACGCCGGGGACGGCACCCACGAACACCCCACGCAGGCGCTGCTGGACGCGTTCACGATGCGCAGGCACTGGTCCGAACTCGCCGGAACGCCGTCCGCCGGGGCCGACCTCACCGGCATGCGGGTCGCAATCGCCGGTGACGTCCTGCACTCCCGGGTGGCCCGCTCTAACGTCTGGCTGCTGCGAACCCTGGGCGCCGAAGTCACCCTCGTGGCGCCCCCCACCCTGCTGCCGATCGGCGTCGAAAAGTGGCCCTGCACCGTCAGCTACGACCTGGATGAGACCCTCGCCAAGGGTGTGGACGCGGTGATGATGCTCCGCGTGCAGGGCGAACGGATGAACGCCTCGTTCTTCCCGACCACGCGTGAATACTCCCGGCGCTGGGGGTTTGACGACAACCGGCTCCGCGCCCTGGACAGCCTGGGCTTCAAGGACACCATCATTATGCATCCCGGACCCATGAACCGCGGGCTGGAAATTTCCTCCGCAGCCGCGGATTCGCCCCGCTCCACCGTGCTCGCACAGGTGCGCAACGGCGTCTCCATCCGCATGGCCGCCCTATACCTGCTGCTCTCCGGAGACACCCGCGAAGCAGCCGCCACTAATTCCACGAAGGAGAGCCACTGATGGCAACACAGCAACAGGACACGGGCAGCGAAGGCGCCTACCTGATCCGCGGCGCCGCCATCCTCGGCGGAGCCGCTGAAGACCTCCTGATCCGGGACGGCATGATCGCCGAACGCGGCCACGGCCTGTCCGCCGACGGGGCGACCGTTATCGAGGCCGCAGGCCTCGTCGCCCTGCCCGGCATGGTGGACATCCACACCCACCTCCGCGAACCCGGCCGCGAGGACGCCGAAACGGTCGAGACCGGCACCCGCGCCGCGGCCCTCGGCGGCTACACCGCCGTCCACGCGATGGCCAACAGCACGCCGGTCGCGGACACCGCCGGCGTCGTCGAACAGGTCCTGACCCTCGGCCGCACGGCCGGCTGGGTGGACGTGCGCCCGGTCGGCGCCGTCACGGTGGGCCTTGCCGGGGAGCAGCTGGCCGAACTCGGCGCCATGGCCGATTCGCGCGCCCGCGTGCGGGTCTTCTCCGACGACGGCATCTGCGTCCACGACCCCGTGCTGATGCGCCGGGCGCTCGAATACGTCAAGGCGTTCGACGGCGTCGTGGCCCAGCACGCCCAGGAACCCCGGCTCACCGCTGGGGCCCAGATGAACGAGGGCGAAGTCTCCGCCGTCCTCGGGCTCACGGGCTGGCCCGCCGTCGCCGAGGAAAGCATCATTGCCCGCGACGTCCTCCTCGCCCAGCACGTGGGTTCGCGGCTGCACGTCTGCCACGTCTCCACCGCCGGCTCCGTGGAAATCATCCGCTGGGCGAAGTCCCGCGGCGTCAACGTCACCGCCGAGGTCACCCCGCACCACCTCTGGCTCACGGACGAACTGGCCCGCAGTTACGACCCGGTCTATAAGGTCAACCCGC
>JAODMA010000174.1 GCA_025464545.1 Arthrobacter sp.
CGGCGGTCACCATTGGTGGCCGACCGGCGTCGCCTCCGGGCGGCGCGACTGGGCGTCGCTGCTGGTGTCTTGTGGCGGCTTGCCAGGCGTTTGTGTCCCCGGCCCGGGACTGTTCAGACGGGCGTCAGTAAACTTCCAGCATGAGTGAGACTGCCGCCAGTTCCGTGACCCTTCGCTTCCTTGCAGCCCCCACCGACGTAGGCCACAGCGGATCGGTCGACGCCGGCACGGTGCTGGAGTGGGTGGACAAGGCCGCCTACGCCGCCGCCGTGGGCTGGGCGAAGTCCTACTGCGTGACGGCCTACGTGGGGAACATCCACTTCGCGGACCCGGTCAACAGCGGGGACATGGTGGAAGTCGAGGCCACGATCGTCTACACGGGACGTTCCTCGATGCACATCCGCACCGTCGTGTCGTCGGGCGACCCGAAAGGCGGCCGGGCCACGATGCGCAGCCAGTGCATGGTGATCTTCGTCGCCGTGGGCGAAGACGGCAAGCCGGTTCCCGTGCCGCAGTTTGAGCCGGGAACGCCGGAGGAGATCGAACAGCGCGACCACGCCGTAGCCAGGATCAAAGTCCGCGAAGACATCGTCCAGGCCATGAACGCCCAGGTATATACCGACGCAGGTACGGCCGAACGTGTGGTCCTGCGGTTCATGGCGGCCCCCACGGACGTGAACTGGGGAGGCAAAGTGCACGGCGGAATCGTGATGAAGTGGATCGATGAGGCTGCCTATGTTTGCGCCTCCCGCTACTGCGGACAGGACACGGTGGCCGTGTTTTCCGGCGGCGTGCGCTTCTACCGGCCGCTGCTGATTGGCCACGTGGTGGAAGTCGAGGCCCGGCTGGTCTACACGGGGACCAAAGGCATGCATATCGCCGTCCATGTCCGCTCGGGCGACCCCAAGGGACGCGAGCTGAACCTCACCACCTATTGCCTGACGGTGATGGTTGCCCGCGACCAGACCGGTACGTCGGTTCCCATCCCGCAATGGATTCCGGTGTCCGAGGAGGACAAGCGGCTGCACGCCCACGCCCGCGAGCTGCTGGAAATCCGTGGACGCGCCCCCGGGAACCGGCTGCCCAACCACCTACTCCCGGCAGGCGGCACGCAGCAATTACCCGGGGCCGGGCCAGCCGGAGCGGAAGCCTAGAAGCCGCCTCCGCCGCCCGCGTCCGCCGCCATATTGGCGAAGCGCGAGTAGTGCCCTTGAAAGGCCACCACAATGTCCTTGGTAGGGCCGTTACGGTGCTTGGCGATGAGGATATCGGCCTCGCCGGCGCGCGGGGATTCCTTGTCGTAGACGTCCTCGCGGTGCAGCAGAATGACCATGTCGGCGTCCTGCTCGATGGAGCCGGACTCACGCAGGTCAGAGACCATGGGCCGCTTGTCCTGGCGCTGCTCGGACCCACGGTTCAGCTGCGAGAGGGCGATCACGGGGACCTGCAGCTCCTTGGCGAGCAGTTTCAGCGCACGCGAAAACTCGGAAACTTCCTGCTGGCGCGATTCGACTTTCTTCCCCGAGCTCATGAGCTGCAGGTAGTCCAGGATCACGAGTTTCAAGTCGTGCTGCTGCTTGAGGCGGCGGCACTTTGCACGGATTTCCATCAGCGACATGTTGGGGCTGTCGTCAATGAACAGCGGAGCATCATTCATCCGGCCCATCGTGGTCGCGATCTTGGACCACTGCTCATCCTTGATCGTGCCCTTGCGGAGATCCTGGAGGCCGATAGTCGCCTCGGCGGACAGCAGGCGCATGGCAATCTCGTTCCGGCCCATTTCCAGCGAGAACATGACAGTGGCGAGGTTGTTCTTGATCGCGGCCGAACGCGCGAAGTCCAAGGCGAAGGTGGACTTACCGACGGCCGGACGGGCGGCGATGACAATCATCTGGCCCGGGTGCAGGCCGTGGGTCAATTCGTCCAGTTCGTAGAAACCGGTGGGGACACCCGTCATTCCCTCCCCGCGATGGCCTGAGGCCTCGATCTCGTCGACGGTGGATTCCATGACGTCCTTGAGGACCACATAGTCTTCGGCCGTGCGGCGCTCGGCCACGGCGTACACCTCGGCCTGGGCCTGGTTGACCAGGTCCTCGACCTCACCGTCCTGGCCATAACCCAACTGGACGATCTTTGTCCCGGCGTTCACCAGCCGACGCAGCACTGCACGCTCGGCGACGATCTCGGCGTAGTAACCTGCGTTGGCGGCGGTCGGGACCGTCTGGATCAGCTCGTGCAGGTACGCGGGGCCGCCGATCCGGTTGATTTCGCCGCGTTTGGTCAGTTCATCCGAGACGGTAACGGCGTCAGCAGGCTCACCCCGGCCGTAAAGATCGATGATGGCTTCATAGACCGTCTCATGCGCCGGCCGGTAGAAGTCCTGGCCACGCAGGATTTCGACAACGTCGGCAATGGCGTCCTTGGACAGCATCATGCCGCCCAGCACCGACTGCTCCGCGGGGATGTCCTGCGGCGGCTTGCGGCTGCCTTCGGATCCGCGGGTGCCCTCGACTGTGTCCAGATGCGTAACTGACAAAACTGCCGTCCTCCATTGTGTGCCGCGGCGGATATTCTTCGCCGGCGGCGCTTAAGCCATTTGCCTTGATGCCACCGACATCCGGCCGGCGTATACCGACGGGTCAGTCTTAGCAGTCAGCACCGACAGTTCGCCGCCCGACGCCGGGTTCATGGCGCGGATCCGACTTGTGGCCCCGGAGATCCCGGGGGCTGGCTCCAAGCACCCCGGATTTTCGCATCCGACGTCCGATCCCCAGCAACGGTAGCCCCCTGCCGGGCAGGCACCAACCCGGACGCGCAGCGGCCCTGTGGATAACCTGTGCACTACCACCCCATGCTTGTGCACAGCCTGTGGGAACAGCTGTGGAAAGAAAATTTGTTCAGCCCGGAATATGCCCCTGACCTGCGGAAACACTATCTTCACCTTGTGGACACAAAACTTTTTTCGGAAAAATTCATCCACAGCCTGCGCCGGAAGCTGGGGATACGCGCCCCGCCGGAAAGGCACATCGGGGCGCGGATATTCACATTTCGTGAGGTGCCTCACGCGTTTGCCGCGAATTGACGCCTGCCGCGACGCCCTGTAGGCGGAAGTCAGAACGTGCTGTGGACAATTGCAATCTGGCATAAGCTCTAAGCATGGGCGAAGTATTGCTGGTCATCCTCCCCGCCCTCATTCTGGCGGCAGTTCTCTGGGCGTTCGCTACGGCCCTCAAACCCCGCGATTTCGGCATGTCGGACGCGGAGCGCTATCAGCTCGAGTTGGCCGCCCGCTCGCAGGCGCACTACGCGGCACAGGTCCAAGCCGCCACGGCGGCGCGGGCCCGGGTGGACGCCGTCACCCGCCCCAGCCAGAACGAACAACAGCAGTCCCAGCAGGCCGATCACGCCCGCGCAGCCCTGCGCGCCCAGACCGGCGCCGCCCCGGCTGTGGGAGAACATGGCTACCAGGGTCCGGTTTTGCCGGGCGGACAACTGAACCCGCAGTTCGCCCTCCAGCTGCAGTCGCTGGCCCGGAACGGCAAGAAGATCCAAGCCATCAGGCTGCTGCGGCAGGCGACCCGTTCAGATCTTTTGACCGCCAAGAATTACGTAGATCGGCTGTAGTCCATGGAATCCCTGATCATCCCCGTCCTGATCCTGGCACTCGTCGGAGCCGGTGTACTGCTGGCAGCCAAGGCAATCGGCCGACGAAGGGACAAAGCCCTGCCCGGTTCTACCCCCCAGCCCGGCCGGGATCCGGTCGAGCTGGCGCGCGCCGCAGCGGGCAAGCTGGACCAGGAACAGCACCGGCGCCTCTACGCCCTGATCGCGCAAGGCCAGGCGATGGCTGCCATCAAGCTCTACTTCGAGAGCACGGGAGAGGGCCTGCGGGCCTCCCGCGACGCCGTCGGAGCCCTGGCCGCCCATCCCCAGCCGTTCCGGCCCGCCGCCTCCGAGCCGGCCCCCAGCGAGGACGATGACGACACTCCGCAGCGCTTCCCCTACCGCTACCGCGCGATCGCCAGCAAGGGCGACGTAACCCGCGAGGTCAGCAGCAACATGCTCAACGATGAGATCTATGGCAGGATCCGAACCCTCGCCAAAAGCGGGGACACGGAGGCGGCGGCGAGTGCGCTGACCCGCCACTCTGACATCTCCATGAAGCAGGCCCTCGAGTTCATCGCCCTGTTGGACGACTGAGCACTCGACCCCGGACGTCGCCCGCGGAGGACGTCGGCTAGAAGTCGAACATCTCGCCGAGCCAGCCTTCCTTCTTCTTGGGCCGGCGGCGGTCGTCGTAGCGCGACTGGTCGTAGCGCTGCCGGTCCCGGCGATCGTCATAGCGGCGGTCATCGTGGCGCGGATCGACGTTGTAGAGCGGGGGCGGAAAATGCGCGAGTGGCGGCGACGGTTGCGGCGGGGCCGCCGGGGCCGCAGGGGCCGCCGGGGCCGAAGCGCCCATCAGGTCCGCCGCACGGTCGATAATCTTATCGAGCTCGCCGCGGTCCAGCCACACTCCCCGGCATTGCGGGCAGTAGTCGATTTCCACGCCGCTTCGTTCGCTCATGATCAGCTCTATTGAATCCACAGGACACTTCATGTCCCGGACAACGAGCGGGCGGCCGGAATCGTTCGGAGGCTCCCGGCCGGGACGGCTGGCGCTACCGGCCGCCGGAAATCCCGGCGAGCAGCTGCTCGAAGGGCATTGAGTCCATCGGAGCCGGCTGCGGCTGCGGCTGCGCGCCCTGGAGCAGGGCCGCAAACTCGCCCGCCGCACGGTCAATCCGCGCCGAGAGCGGCGATCCGCCGTCGTTGGTGTTTCCCCAGTCCTGCGGGCCCGCGAAGACCGCGGTGGCGGCCACCCGGGTGCGCAGGTAGGTGAACAGCGGCCGCATGGCGAAGTCCAGAACCATTTGGTGCCGGTCCGTGCCGGCGGTGGCTCCCAGCAGGACGGCCTTGCCCTCCAGCGTCTTGGGATCCAGGACGTCGATGAAAGACTTGAACAGGCCGCTGTAGGCGGCACTGAAGACCGGGCTGACGGCGATGAGGCCATCGGAGGCAACGACTCCGGCGATCACTTCGGCCAGCCGGGGCGCCGCGTAGCCGGTGACGAAATTGTTGGCGATGTCCACGGCGAGGTCCCGGAGTTCGACGACGTCAACAGTGGCGGCATAGCCGGAGGCCGCAAGCTGCCGTTCTGCCGAGGCAGCCAGCTGGTCCGCAAGAAGGCGGCTCGACGACGGGACGCCGAGTCCGGCGGAGAGAACGGTGATGCGGCGGGTTTCCACGGGTGCTCCTTGGGTGGGATGTGGCCGGTCTGGCCATACTACATGCATTTGCATCTACCTGTAGAAGCGGGCGGCCGTGCCATTTATTCCCGCCGGCGGTTGCGCTGTCTCTTTTTGGGCCCAGGGACGGTATAGCAACGACAACTGGGCGGGCAACGGTGCCGCCCCTATTGGCCGGCACCCCCGGACGCACTCAGAGGGCGACAGTCCCCCGGATGCAGGTCACCGACTGTCCGCCGACCCAGATGTCGTCCCCCACGGCATCGATGTGAACCCGGCCGGCCCGGCCCAGCGCGGTCCCCTGCGCCGCGACATAGGATTCCGCGGCCCGCCCGCTGCGGATTAGCCACTGGGCGGCTCCGGCGTTGAAGCTCCCAGTGACCGGGTCTTCCGCCGCGGCGTCGCCCGTGATGAAGGTGCGCACCTCGTAATCGACCGCTGAGGCTGTGGCATGGGGGCCGATCACGCCGACCTTGAGTCCCTCCATCGCCGCGAAGTCGGGCCTGACGGCGAGTACCTGGGCCGCGGACTCGAGCAGCACACCGATCCAGTCCGGGCCGTTGACCAGCCAGGACGAGTCCAACAATGCCTCGCGCGGCAGTCCCAGGCCCGTTGCAATGCGTCCCAGGTCCTCCTCCGCCACCGGGCCCGAACGGGTCAGCGGCGGCGCCGCGAAGGCGAGGCGGTCGCCGTCGCGCTTCACCCGGACCAGGCCGGCCGCGCACTCCTGTACTAGCAACCCGTCCTGCCGGGGCAGGCCGCCGGCTTCAAGCCAGACGTGCGCGGAGCCAAGGGTCGGGTGGCCGGCGAAGGGAAACTCCTCGCTGCCGGTGAAGATCCGCACGCGGTAGTCGGCCTCGGGGCTGGTGGGCGGCAGCAGGTACGTCGTCTCCGACAGGTTGGTCCAGTTGGCGAACTGCTGCATCCGGTCCGCGGTGAGGCCCTCCGCGTCGAGCACGACGGCGAGCGGGTTGCCCCGGTAGGGCTCGGCGGAGAAGACGTCCACCTGGGTGAAGGGGTGGCGTCGCTGACGCGGGGGAATATTCGGATTCACGGCTGCAGGTTATCACCACCGGCCGCCACGGCTGAGAAGGCGACAGCACTCTCGAGGACGTCGACGAGGCGGTGCTGGCGGAACTGATCCGCATCGGCCACCGGCATGTGACCACGGTGCTGCACCGGGATTAGTGTTCCCGCGGTTACCCGCCTTAACGGCAGAAGGCCCCCGCGTCCGGTTCCTCAGGGGAATCGAAGGCGGAGGCCTTCCAGCAGTTCAGGGCTAGCCGTTAAGGGCTACTTGCCTGCGACTACGTCGAGTTCGATCACAGCGGCAACGTCGGCGTGCAGCCGGACGTTGGCCTGGTAGGAACCAACCGACTTGATGTGCGCCGGCAGTTCAACCTTGCGCTTGTCGATGCTGCCCAGGCCAGCGGCCTCAACAGCGTCGGCTACGTCGGCCTGCTTGACGGTGCCGAACAG
>JAODMA010000505.1 GCA_025464545.1 Arthrobacter sp.
GGAGGCTGGAACGTCAGCCACAGCGGGGACGCCGGGACCTCGCTGGAGCTGGTCGACGGGCAGCTGCGCGACCAGGCGCTGAAGCTCGACATCACCCAGTACGCCTCGGGCGATGTCACGCTGACGAGCCCACGGGTGGACGTCGAGCCCGGCAAGACCTACCTGTTCAAGGCGTTCACCACCAGCGACGCGGACTTTACGCTGCTGGCCCGCCGGCACCACGCCGACGGCAGCACGACTCTGGAGCAGTTGCCGAACCCTCTCGAACGTCCGGGCAATATCCCGTTCACGGTGAGCGACGCGTTCGAGAGCGGAGACACGACGACCGCGGTGGAGTACGTCTTCCGGCTCGCGTCGCAGGGCGCCGTCACGGTCGAGGGCGCGTACCTCGAAGCGGCGGACGACGTCCGGCTGCCGCCCCCCGCGACGACGGCCCCCACCCTCGTCCCCAACCCCGAGCTCGCCGGTCCCCAGCCGGGCGCACCCGACCCATGGTCCCCATACGCCTCCGGGGCGTCGACCGTGGAGTCCGGGCGCAGCGAGGACAAGGACGGCAGCTTCCTCTGGACCCGCATCGCGAACTACCAGAACGGTGAGGCGAAGTGGCAGTACCCGCCGGTCCCGGTGACCACCGACCGGTACTTCGAGTTCCGCGCGACCTACCGGTCTGAGCGCGAGGTGGACGTAGTGGCAGAGTTCGAGCTCGCGGACGGTGGGCGCGTGTTCCACAACCTGGAGACGGTGCCGCCGGCGGGAGAGTGGACGATGATCAGGGAGGCGTTCCAGGTCCCCGACGGGGCGAAGACGGCGATGGTCACCCTGGTGTCGCACGGGGACGGCACCACCGGCGTCCGCGGCTATTCGCTGATCGACGTCACCAAGCCAGGACCCCTCCGCTGGCACCAGCCCATGGTCTCGATCACGTTCGACGACGGCTGGCAGTCGGTGTACGACCGCGCCCTGCCTCTGCTGAACAAGCACGACTTCCGGTCCACCCAGTACATCAATGCCAGCTCCATCGAGACGCCGAACTTCATGACGGCCGCCGAGCTGCAGCAGATGCACGAGGCCGGACATGAGATCGCCGCACACAGCTACCAACACGTCGATCTCACCTCGATCGGCGCCGACCGGCTGGACGAGGAGATGCGGAAGAGTGAGGAGGCGCTGGCGGCTGCCGGCCTCGGCACCGACAACCTGGCACCGCCGTACGGCCGGTCCGACCCCCAGGTCGACTGGTACGCGAGCAAATACTTTGACATCGTGCGCGGGACGGACGAGGGCATCAACATCCGGCAGAACCTCGAACCGCACGATCTGAAGGTCTTCTACGTGACCGACGAGACCACGCCGCACGACCTGACCGAAGCACTCGCCGAGACGTCCCGAGTGAACGGCTGGCTCATCCTGGTCTACCACCAGATCGCGACCCCCGGGTCGACCGGCACTCAGGAGAACACGGTCGTGGCGGACCGGAGCACCATCACCAGCGACGTTCTAGCCGCCCAGCTGCAGCTCATCGACGAAAGCGGCATCGAAGTCCAGCCGGTCGCGCAGGCGTTCGAGCAGTTGCAGGGCCAGTGATCACCATTCGGCGGTGTGGCCCGGCGCCGTCGGCCCCCCGAAATGAACGGCGAAACCCATGACCAGAACGAGATCCAGCTTGGCGCGGGGGCGCACCAGGCTTGTGACCATCGGGGTGGCCGTGGCGGCCATGGCCGCCGCACTGCTGACGCCCGGGGTGGCGAACGCCGCGGTGGGCAACTCCGCGCCCTCGGCGCTGGTGTCGTTCACCTTCGACGACGGCATGGCCAGCTCCATCACGCAGGCCGCGCCGACGCTCAAGAAGTATGGGCTCACCGGCACGAACTACGTCGTCACCAACTGCGTCGGCATGACGACCGTGCCGAACAACTGCCGGGCCGACACGGACGTGCCCTACATGACGTGGGACCAGATCCTGCAGCTGCAGAACACCTACGGGTGGGAGATCGGGTCGCACACCGTCGCCCACCAGTGCCTCGTGAGCGCCGGCGGCGACTGCCAGCCGACCAAGCTGACGGCCGCTCAGGTGGATGCCGAGCTAGCCAACAGCAAGGCCGCGCTGGCGGCGCGCGGCATCAACGCGACCGCGTTCGCCCCGCCGTACGGCGACTACGACATGTCGGCGGTCGCCCGGGTGGCCAAGTACTACACCTCGATGCGCGGCTTCGCCGACACGGGCAACAACATCTGGCCGCTCGGCGACTACCTCCTGCGCAACGTCCCCGTCCAGGAGGTGACCACCCCGGTCGCCACCCTGAAGGCCAAGGTCGACGAGGCCATTGCCAACAAGACCTGGGCCGTGTTCACCTTCCACGACATCAGACCGAATCCGAGCCGGAACCCGGACGCCTACCAGTACGGCACCGCCGAGCTCGACCAGCTGGCCGCCTACGTGAAGACCAAGGTGGCGGCCGGCCAGATCAAGAACGTCAACATCAGCAAGGGCCTGGTGACCGGCACCCCCAACAAGATGCCGAACCCCACGTTCAACAACGGCCTCGGGGACGGCTGGCGCACCGATGCGCCGGCGACGATCACCGCGGACGCCGCGAACAACGGCAGCTACCCCGACTTCGCCAAGTCGGTCAAGCTCGTGTCGGGCGCAACGCAGGGACACCTGTTCTCGCCGCAGGTCGCCGTCAGCCCCGGGACCAACTACCTGTACAAGACCTACCTCAACGTCGCGGCGATCACGAGCGGTGAGGTGGCCTTCTACGTCGACGAGTACAACGCGGCCGGAACCTGGGTCTCCGGGCAGTACCGCAAGCGGGAGAACTCCCGGTGGGTGGAGGCGCTGAACTTCACCTACACGCCGAGCTCGACCAACGTCGCCAAGGCCAGTCTCCAGGTGATCGTCGCGGGGACCGGCATCAAGGCCTACCTGGACAATGTGCAGCTGCTGGCGCTCGGCGCGGGGACGACCCCGCCGCCGCCGTCCAACCTCGTCGCCAACGGCACGTTCGACGCCGGCATCGGCAGTGGCTGGAGGACCGACGCTACGACCGCCATCGTGGCCGACAACGCCGGCAACGGCGCCCCGGCCAACCCGGTGAACTCGGTGAAGCTGCAGGGAAGGACGGCCAACGGCCACCTGTTCTCGCCGCAGGTCAACGTAACGCCGGGCAACTACAACATCTCGGCGTACCTTAACATCAAGAACCGCACCGCCGGTGAGGTCGGCTGGTACATCGACGAGTACAACGCCAACGGCAACTGGATCTCCGGGCAGTGGAAGCTCGCCAGCACCGCGCTCGGCGTCTCCAACGTCAACCTGGCGTACTCGCCGAGCACGACCAGCGTCGCGAAGGCCAGCCTGCAGGTGTACGTCACCGCCAACTCCGGAGTGCTGGCCTACGTGGACGACCTCCGCTGGTGGCGGCGCTGATGACCGGGCGCCCGCGCGTACTGATCGTGCTGGCGTCCGGCCTTCTGCTCGCCCTCGCGGGCTGCTCCTCGAACGACCCGACGCCGAAGCCCGAGGTGGTCGTTGACCAGCTCCGGCAGGACTGGCAGCACACGCCGGGAGTGACGGCCGACGGCGAGGGCCTTCAGGTCGCGGCCACCGCCAGGCGCATCGTCCAGCAGGACGGCGGAGGAGGCCAGCCGAACCCGACGCTCAACCTGGCCGGCACGCACCTGGTGGTCGGCGGGGACTTCACCCTCAGCGCGACGTTCGCCGACGTGACCGCGGACGCGTCCTGGGCGCTGTACGACCGGCCCCCGGTGATCGCGGACGAGTTCCGCGTCGAGCCGGCGGGCCTGCGGCTCACCCTCCGCGGCGACGACCTGGAGATCGCTGTCTTCGACGGCACGCAGAGGAGGGACATGACCGACCCGCAGCCAGCGCACGACGAGCACGTGACAGTCTCGGATCCGGAGGCCGCGCTCTCGGTACGCCGGTCCGGGGACACGCTCGAGGTCGCGAACGGCGGGGACACCGTGTCGTCGCTGCCCCTCGGCGGGGTGTTCGAGTCGGGGGAGCTCTGGCTGGGGCTGTCGAGCGACGGCGGCTCCTTCCGGGTCAGCTCCCTCACCGCCACCGCTCCGGAGGGCGCCTCGCTGACCACCGCGGGCATCGCGGTCACGCAGGCCGAGCAGTCGGCGGACGGGCTGCAGGCCCTGGCCGCCCGGACCCGGCCGGACTTCAAGATCGGTGCGGCGGTGGCGCTCGGTCCGCTTGCCTCGGACGCGGACTACGCGCGGGAGCTCGTCGGCAACTTCGGCGCCCTCACGCCGGAGAACGCTATGAAGCCGCAGTTCATCTCCCCGCAGCGGTCCGTGTACACCTTCGAGGAGGCCGACGCGATCCTCGCGATCGCCGAGAGCAAGGGCATGGCGGTGCACGGCCACACCATCGCCTTCACCGAGGCGATGCCCCGCTGGATGCAAAAGCTCCCCACCGGCTCCGAGCTGGAGCGCCGTGCCAGCGCCGAGGCCCTGCTCGACTACGTCACCACCGTGGTGACGCACTTCAAGGGACGGCTCGACTCGCTCGACGTCGTCAACGAGCCGTTCGACGTCGACCAGGGGACCAGCTTCCAGCAGAACATCTGGTACCGCGTCTTCGGGCCCGGCTACCCGGCGGTCGTCTCCCAGGCCGTCTACGACGCCGATCCGGACGTCAAGCAGTTCATCAACGAGAACGGGGCCGACGTGCCGGGGCACCGCCAGGACGCCCTGCTCAAGCTCGCGCTCGACACCAACGCGCTGGGCGGGCACATCTACGGCGTAGGCCTCCAGGCCCACGTCTACGACCTCAAGACCGATGCCATCTCCGCCGACGACCTCACCGAAACGCTCAATCTCTTCGAGGACGCCGGGCTACACGTCCGCATCTCGGAGAACGACGTCACGGACGACCAGGGGACGGAGGCCCAGGCGGAGCAGTACGCTACGGTGCTGGCCACCTGTCTGCGTTCGCGTGCCTGCGTCTCCTACACAACGTGGGGCGTGGACGACCGCTACAACCGGTGGATCGACGCCGCCGGCCGCCTGCAGCAGGGCCACGACTACCTGTTCGACGACGGGCAGCCGACGCCCGCGTACGACGCGATGAGGCGTGCGCTGGGGGCTGACCGTCGGGTCGCGGGCGACCAATCGGGGCGGGCCGCTGTTTCTGGGGCGCCAGACGCCCAATTGCCGTAAGACCCTTTTTTCCACAGGTTTGAGGCGTATGATCCGCCGCGTCTCAAGGCCGGGCAGGTGGCCTACCGCTGCTCCGGCAGCCTGGGCGACCGCAACGGGCAGTGCCCCGATAGTGGCCGCTGGTCCACGGCGAGCAGGATCTTCCGTGTCTGGACAGCCCGTCGAGGATCTCCCGCAG
>JAODMA010000098.1 GCA_025464545.1 Arthrobacter sp.
ACCGCTTTTGTGGTTTGGTGAGGCGGTAGCTGGTCCGTCCGATTTCCAGCGGGGCGCCGTCGCGGGGGTCGGTCAGGACGCGGTAGAAGGAGTCGGCGCCGTCGGCGATCAGGCGCCGGGCCATGGACGGCGGGATCGGTCCGTGCCCGTCCAGGGTGGCGGGTTCATCGGTGGCGCCGAGGAGGGACAGGACCGGGACGGTGATCAGGACCTGCGCCCGCGGCGACGGGACACCCCCGGCCAGGCCCGTACCCGTGCCGCCGGTGGCTATTCCGTCGGGGCTGGTGAGGAGCCAGGTGGCGGCGACATCGGCGCGGAGCTGGGTGAGGGTTCGGGCCTCGTGGGGGCCTTGGAGGGTGCGGGCGGCGGCGGTGGTCCGGTCCCAGATTCCTGCGGCGGTATCGGCCGGGAGGTAGGCGGAGAGCCAGGCCATGCAGTCCCGGTCGGGGGAGTAGTCGACACGGCGGTCGTCGGCGCTTTTGGTGTGGCGTGTCTCGATGCTAGCCGGGTGGTGGCGTTCGCGCCAGGTGCGGGTTTTGGCGCGGAACCGGGCCGGGGTGAGGTCTCCGGCGGGGCAGCCGCGGGCGGGGTTTGGTGCGGCGGGGTCCAGGAAGTGCGCTTCGAGCGCGGCGGTTCCGGCGGGGTCCAGGTGCGTGGTTTCGTCGACGAGGATCCGGGCGTGCTGGAAGGAGATGGTCCCGGCCTGGAGGGCGGTGAGGGTCAGCGGCAGGGCCGTGGTCAGGGCCTGGCAGTCGGAGAGGAGGGCTGCGGCGGTTCGTTCGCTGACGGTCAGGACGCAGGCGACCTCGGCGATCAGGGACATTTCCTGTGCGGTGTGCTCCTGCGGGGAAGCCGCCGGTGGTGCCAGGGCGCGGGCGGCGTGGGCGTAGTCGGCGGTGAGCCTGACCTTCAGCGCGGCGCTCCGGGCTTCCAGCCGGGCCAGCTCGGCGAGCCCGTCCAGGCAAGCGTCCGCGAGTTCCCGCAGCGGATCGGCATCCCGGAGCGGATCAGAGCGGTCCGCGCCGGCGCCGGCGAAGCCGACGGCAGCAAGCGAAGCAGCGGACGCGGCGACGGCCGCCAGGGCCTCCCTGCCTTCCGTACTCCAAGCCGCTCTGCTCTCCATACCCAAAGCATCTCAGGAGGCACCGACAATTTAGGGTGAGAGTGGTCGGGTGGCGCCGGCGGCAACCGCGCCCCAATACGGCGCCGGCGGAAGCCGTCGTCAGTGCCGGGCGAGCCGGCCGTTGCTAGCCCAGCGCCCGGGGATGCGCAGCGGCGTAGATCTCCCGCAATGTATCTGCCGTTACAAGGGTGTACACCTGCGTGGTGGTGACGGAGGCGTGGCCCAGCAGTTCCTGGACTACGCGGACGTCGGCGCCGCCTTCCAGCAGGTGCGTCGCAAACGAGTGCCGAAGGGTGTGCGGCGAAACGTCCTTCGTGATGTTGGCCTTCTCGGCGGCCGTTTTGAGGATGGTCCAGGCGCTCTGCCGGCTAATCCTGCCGCCCCGCGCATTCAGGAACAAGGCGGGAGTGCCTTTCCCCTTAGCCGCCAGTAACGGCCTGCCGCGGATGAGGTAGGCGTCCAGGGCCCGGGCTCCGAAGGACCCCAACGGGACGAGCCGCTCTTTCGAGCCCTTGCCGAAGAGCCGGACGATTGCGGGCCCGCCGTCATCGGTGGTCTCCTCGCCCCGCAGCGATATATCGTCGACGTCGAGGCCGACCGCTTCGCTGATGCGGGCACCGGTGGAGTACAGGAACTCCAGCAACGCCCGGTCACGCAGTCCCGTGGCGGTATCCGCACCGGCCGCCTCGAGGATCCTTGTGACTTCGTCGACGCTGATGGCCTTGGGCAGGCGCTTGCCGGGCATGGGCGGGTGGACATCGCTGGCGGGGTCCGTGGCGGTGACGCCTTCCAGTGCCCAGAACTTGTGCAGTCCGCGGACGGCGACGACGGTCCGCGCGGCGGACCGGATGCCGAGGGCGGATCCGCCGTCGGAACCGTCGGAGAGCGCCTGGACGAAGGCCGTCACATCATGCCGGGTGATCTCGGCAGGATGCTTCCGGCCCGCCTGCGCAAGGTGTCTGGCATACCGTGCCAGGTCCCGCCGATAAGCCGAGAGGGTGTTGACCGCCAGGCCGCGCTCCACGCCCATATGCTGCAGGTAGTCCGTCATAGCACGGTCAATCGGGGTCGGCGGCCGGCCCGGAGCAACGGTTGCTGTTTGCGGGGCGCTGTCCCCGTGCGGGGCGGGCGGCTCCGTCGCCACCAGTTCCACCATCAGCGCTGGCTGGGGTGCGCTGGCCATGGCGCGTCGGCCGGCCGGAGTCCCTTGAAGTTCTCAGCGCGGGCCGCCGCGGCGGCGAGGATCCCGACGACGGCCGAGGGGTTGTGCAGGCGTCCTTCCAGCACCGAGGCGACGGCGTCAGCGAGCGGCGTCCAATGCAGCTCGATCTCGGCTTCCTCATCAGTGCGGACGTGAAGTTCGTGACCGGGCACGTCGCTCAGTCCGCGGGCCAGGTAGATCCGGATGGCTTCGCTGGAGGACCCCGGTGAATTGAAGAAGTCCACCAGGACGTTCCACTCCGCCGCGACCAGGTCCGCTTCCTCGGCCAGCTCGCGGGCGGCTCCGGCAACAAAGTCCTCGCCCTCGACGTCGAGGAGTCCAGCCGGGACCTCCCAGAGGTCCATCCCGACGGGGTGGCGGTACTGCTTGATCAGCAGCACTTCGCCAGCGTCGTTCATCGGCAGCACCGCCACCGCGCCCGGGTGGTCGATGTAGTCGCGGACGAGGGCGTCGCCGTCGTCGTTGAGCTGGAACGTGTCGCTGACAACATCCCAGATCCGGCCTTCATAGACCGTCCGGGATGACAAAAGACGGCGCGGGCTCGTCCGATCCGAAACCTGCCGTGCA
>JAODMA010000206.1 GCA_025464545.1 Arthrobacter sp.
AAAACCTCGGTCCTGGTCCGGATAATCAGCCCGCGGCTTCGTATGGCAATACCGGACGGCAGGTGTATTGCCAGTACCTCCCAGCGGCGCGCGCGGCAGACGTTCGGGTCCCCTAGGTCCGGACCACGCGGAGCATCCGGTGCAGGCTCAGGAGGACCGATTCCACTGCACTGGGCTCGTCCGTGGCCGGCGCCTCCGCGCCGATGCGCCTGCTGAGTTCCTGAACGGCGGCCTCGGCTGTGCCAGCCAGCTCGGCCTGCCGCTCCGGGCTCTCCTCTTCGGTGGAGCGCAGCACGTCGCTCACCGCCGACATCGCGGCCGAGAGCGGGGCAGTGTATTTGTCCGGCACGACGAAGGGCGTGTCCTCGGCCCAGATGACATCGGAGAGCACCTGGGTCACGTCCTGCACATGGAACGTCACCCGTTCCAGTTCCCGGAGATGGCGGTAGTCAAGTTCCACGTCCCGAGGGTGCAGCCGCCGCCGGGGGTTAGCCCGCCCGCTGGCGTCCGCTTTTTCCACGGCGAGGCGCACCGAACGGGCCGACGCCGCGAGCCCATCTGCCCGGCGCGACCAGTCCTGGTGCTCCGGCGGCCAGTTCTCCGTCAGGGCAGTCGCCATGTCCGCCAGCTGCCGGGAGAGCGCCAGCCGCAGTTCCGCGATGCTGAGAGCAGCGGCTTTGAAGTGCAACGGCGGGAAGACCAGCAGGTTGACGATGATCCCGACCGTGACGCCCGCACCCATCTGGACCAGATAGCCAAAGGAGAACCGGTCCGGGTCATGACCGCCGACCAGCAGGACCAGGAGCGCCGCCGTCGGAATCCAGTCGCTGCCGGAGCCGATCCGGGGCAGCCCCGCGAGGATGACACCCAGGCCCATCACTATGGCCACCGTCACCGGGCTCGGCTCGCCCAGGCTGAAGAGCATGAAGGCCAGGCCAATTCCTATCGCCAGGCCCACCAAAGTCTGCACGCCTTGGCGCACGGAACCGGAAACATTCTCGTACATCGCGACCAAGGCGCCGAGCGGAGCGTAGTAGGGGTAGTCGGCCGCCGAGCCTGGCATGAAGGGGGCGATGAAGAATGCGATGCCGGCGGCGAGCGCCGCCTTCATCGCCAGCTGCAGCCGCGGCCACAGGAGCGCAGAGGCTACGCTGCCGCTCAGGACCCGCCAGAGCCGCCGGATCAGCGGTGGGTGTCCGGTATCGGGCGCGTCTTGAGTAGTAGTCATTCCGGTCCACCCTAGGGTGGCGACATTGCTGCTACAAATGGAGCAACTCCCAGTCAGGTCAGAGGCGGCCGCATCCGCTTAGGCTGCCCCGTGCCCTCGGGTTACCTCTTCGCCCGCCCGCACCGGACCGGGCGGGGTGCCGTCGCCGAAGGGCCGGCCGCCGAGTACCTCGCGGCCATGCTCGGTGAGCCAGTTGCCAAGCCCCGGCCCTCTCGGGACAATCCCGGTGGGGTTGATGTCCTCATGCACGATGTAATAGTGCTGCTTGATCTGCACGAAATCCGTGGTGTCGCCGAAGCCCGGCGTTTGGAACAGATCCCTGGCGTAAGCCCAGAGCACCGGCATTTCGCTGAGTTTTTGCCGGTTGCACTTGAAGTGGCCGTGATAGACGGCATCGAAGCGGGCCAGGGTGGTGAAGAGGCGCACGTCAGCTTCGGTGATGGTGTCGCCCACGAGATACCGCTGTCCGGCGAGCCGCTCCTCCAACCAGTCAAGGGCGGTCCACAGCCGGTCGTAGGCAGCGTCATACGCCTCCTGCGAGCCGGCGAAGCCGCATCGGTAGACGCCGTTGTTGACTTCGGTGAAGACCCGCTTGTTGACCGCGTCGATCTCGTCCCGCAGGTGACCGGGGTACAGGTCCGGGGCACCCGGACGATGGTAGGCGGTCCACTCGGTGGAAAAGTCCAGGGTTATCTGCGGGAAATCGTTGGTCACCACCTGCCCGGTCGGCACATCGACCACGGCCGGGACAGTTATTCCGCGCGGATAGCCCGGGAACCGGCGGAAGTAGGCGTCCTGGATCCGCTCGATACCCAGGACGGGATCCTTGCCGCCGGGATCCAGGTCAAAGGTCCAGGACCGCGCGTCGTGCGTGGGACCGGGCTGCCCGAGCGAGATGACGTCTTCCAGGCCCAGCAGCCGGCGCACAATCACTGTCCGGTTGGCCCACGGGCAGGCGCGGGCCGCAATCAGCCGGTACCGCCCCGGTTCCACCGGCCAGCCGGGTTCACCGTTACTGCCCGGCGCCCCCTCCTTTGTAATCCGATCCTCAATGTAGTTGGTGTCGCGGGTGAATTCGGCTCCGCCGGTGACGTAGGCACCGAGGGTGCTGAAGCCCTGGTCACCGGTGTGGGCAGCGGCGCCCTCGTCCGTACTGGAGAGGCTCTTGCTCGTCGATGTCTGGCTCATGGTTCCAGCTTATGACGCCGGAACGCCCGGACCCAGCAAGGCGGCCAGGACCTGCGCCATCGGCTGCCACGCAAACCACCAGGCGCCCGCCACCACGGCGGCGAAGAGCACGAGCCACACAACGGCCGGTATTGAGGTGGCACGGAAGAGCAGATACGCGTCCGACGTCGGCAATCTGTCCCGGCGCCGCAGATGGACGTTCGCCAGCTTTGCGAGGTCCCGGACGGCGGCCACCAGCAGCGCGAGGCCGAGCACAATCATCACGTGTCCCGTGAAGTCCGGGGGTACGAACAGTACCAGGAGCGCCGCGGCCAGCACGGCGGCCGCGGTGATCAACAGCCCCACGCCGTTGCGGATGAACACGAACGATGCCAGCAACAGCAGGGTCCCGACCGACATGGCGGCCGGGCCCCAGCCATTGAACCCGCACCAGACCATGGCTGCCCCGACGACGGCGGGCACCGGGTAACCCCAGAAGGTGGACCAGACCGCGGGAAGCCTCCCGCGGCTGTACGTCGTCGTGGTGCCCGAGTGGTCCAGGCTCAACCGGATACCGCCGAGACGCTGGCCGCTCGCGAGGGCCGCGAAGGCGTGGCCCAGTTCGTGGGTCACGGTGGCCAGCAGGCCGAAGTAACGCCAGGAAGCGCGGGGCAGCGACAGGCCGACGGCGAGGAGCATCACGATCCCGAGCTCGGTGCCGGTGACGTGGGGGAGAGGGGACTGGCTGAAGCCGGACAGAATGCGGTCCCACCAGGTCCCGGCAAGGTTGTCCCCGGGAGGGTTGGTCATGCCCTTCCCGAGCTATGCCGGATGCAGTATGGAGTCCAGGGCCTGGCCTCGAGCCGCCCCTCGGCGATCTCTTCGCCGCAGACCTCGCAGATGCCAAAGCGGCCGGAACCGATGCGCGCCAGGGCGGCGTCGATCTGGGCCAGCCCTGCCGTGCTCTGCTGCAGCAGCGCCGACGCCTGGGAGAGTTCAAAAGCGATTGTTGCCCCCTCCGGATCGTGTTCGTCGTCCACGTTGGAATCCTGCCGGGCGGCATTCACCGAAGTAATGTCCCGCCGGAGCGCGGGAAGGAGGGACAGTTTCCGGAGGCGCTCCTCTTCGAGGAGGATCCGGAACCGTTCGACGTCGACCATAGGCTGCAAGGCTAGCGCGGAACGCCTCACTGCGTCGAAAGTGCACAGGAACGGACAGGACGTAAGCGGACCGAAGTCGGGCCGAAAGGCCCGTCCCCCGCGGGTCGTCCGGCCGTACAGTGGGGAAACCAGCAGGCGGCAGACCGAGCTGTGACGCGTTCAGATCAGGGAGGCAGCCACATGGACGGGTCTGAGCCCCTAGACACCCGGCCACTAAATGCGGAGCTCCACAGCACGGAGCCCGGAACGGCTACGTCCAACAACGCCGCCGAGGAAGCCGCGGCGCTGGAGGCCGTGGCGAACCACCATGGCAGCATGCTCAAGCGGCTCGACGCGCTGGTCTCGGCTCTGACCCAGGCAGTCAAAACCGGGAACCCGGTGGCGGAGCACGATGCCCAAGGGGTGCTGCTGGAATGGTGCGAAACCGAGCTTCTACCGCATGCGTCCGCCGAAGAAGGTCCCCTCTACAGTGGTGCCGGGCGCGAGCCGGAGGGTCGGTTGCTGGTGGAGGCCCTGCTCGCGGAGCATCAGGCCTTCGTGCGCCTCATCGAAGAGTTGCGCGGGGCGAGCGGGGTCGATGCCGCGGTGACAGCCGGTGCCGTCCGGAATGTCTTTGCCCTGCACCTGGACACCGAAAACCGGATCCTGCTGCCGCTCATCGTGGCGGCCCCCGGGCTGTCGTTGGTGCAGGCTGTGGAAGGCCTATCCGAACTCGTCGGCGAAGCCCATGTGCACCGGACACGCTCCGGACACGGTGGGTAGCGTCTAAAGTGTCCCCATGGCGGACGCTACGCACCAGACGGACACGGAAACAAGCAGACAGCTGCGGGAGCTCGCGGCGGCCCACGGAGTCGGAACGATGTTCCATGGCTGGGACGGCGTGGAACGCTCCGTCCCGGACAGCACCTTGCGGGGTGTCCTGGCGGCGCTGGGCGTCCCCGCCGCGGGGCCGGACGAGATGCGGCGATCGCTGCACGAGACCCGGCTCGCGCCGTGGCGGCGACTGCTGCCGCCGGTCGTCGTCGGAAGGCAGGGGCGGGAAACGCTCGTCTTTGTCCACGTTCCCCATGGGAGTCAGGTTCGCGTCTGGATCGAGGCCGAGGACGGCAGCCGGCACGAGGCCGCACAGCGGGATAACTGGGACCAGCCCGTCGACGTCGACGGCGTCCTGACGGGGCGCGCGACCTTCGCGCTCCCGGAGGACCTTCCCCTTGGCTGGCACACTCTGTTCGCTGACGCCCAGGGCACCCTCGCCAACTGCCCACTGGTGGTCACCCCGCGGCGACTAGGCACCACCGAGGCGCTCGCGGGCCGACAGAACTGGGGTCTGACAGCGCAGCTGTATTCCGTTCGCTCCTCCCGGTCCTGGGGAATCGGGGACCTTGCCGACCTTGCGGATCTTGCCGCCGTTTCCGGTCAGGAGGGCGCGGGCTTTGTGCTGGTCAACCCGCTGCATGCCGCCGAGCCACGGCCGCCGGTCGAAGACTCTCCGTATCTGCCCACCACGCGACGGTTCTTCAACCCGCTCTACCTCCGGGTGGAGGAGATCCCCGAATCCGGTTACCTGGACCCGGCCGGCCAGGCAGAAGTGCAGCAACTGGCCGTACAACAGCGGTCCGCGAACAGCTCCGCCGGTTTGCTGGACCGGAACTCAAGCTACGCCGCGAAACTGGCCGCCCTCGAACTCGTCTTCGCGGTGCCGCGCGGACCTGCCCGTGCACGCTCTTTCGCGGAATTCTGCGCCGAACAGGGACAGGGACTCGATGACTTTGCGCTCTGGTGCGCGCTGGCTGAGAAGCTACCTCCGGAGGCCCCGGAGTGGACGACGGCGGCGTCCGCACCGGATACCCCGTACTGCACGGAGCAACGGGCACTCCTGGCGGACAGGATCGACTTCCACCGGTGGATGCAGTGGTGCTGCGACCGGCAGCTGGAAGCGGCGCAGCGCTCAGCCAGGGAATCGGGCATGGAAATCGGCGTCATTCACGATCTTGCCGTGGGCGTGAAACGGGCCGGAGCTGACGCCTGGTCCCTTGCAAGCGTGCTGGCCCGTGACGTCACCGTCGGAGCACCGCCGGACGTCTTCAACCAGCAGGGCCAGGACTGGACCCAGCCGCCCTGGCACCCCGGCCGGCTTGCCGAGTCCGGCTACGCCCCCTACCGGGACATGCTCCGGACCGTGCTGCGTCACGCCGGCGGGATCCGGGTAGACCACATCCTGGGCTTGTTCCGGCTCTGGTGGATCCCGGCAGGAGCGGGTCCGGAGCAGGGCACCTACGTCTACTACGACCACGAGGCCCTGATCGGTATCCTGGCCCTGGAGGCACAGCGTGCGGGGGCGGTGGTGATCGGTGAGGACCTGGGCGTCTTCGAGCCCTGGGTCCGGGACTATCTGGGCGAACGCGGGATCTTTGGCACCTCGATCCTCTGGTTCGAGCACGACGCGGACGGGCCCATCCCGCCGGAAAGATACCGCCAACAGTGCCTGACCAGCGTCAACACCCACGATCTGCCGCCGACTGCGGGCTATCTCGCCGGCGAACACGTCACCCTACGCGAGTCGCTGGGGCTGCTGCAGCGTCCGGTGGACGAGGAACACGCCCAGGCCGCCGCGGAACAGGAGGCAGTCCTGGCCCTGGTCCGGGAGCGCGGACTGCTGCCGGCTGCAAAATCCCCGGGCGCAGTCCGGGACGTGCCGGCTACGGTTCAGGCCCTCTACGCGTTCACCGCACTGGCGCCTTCGTCACTGCTCGGAGTCGCCCTGGTGGACGCGGTCGGCGAAACCCGCACACAAAACCAGCCCGGAACCAGCAGCACGCAGTACCCGAACTGGTGCGTACCGCTGGCCGGCCCCGACGGCCCGGTGCTGCTCGACGAGCTGCCGGACCATCCGGGCTTCCGTTCCCTGGCCGGCACGGTCCGCATGGCACTCCATTCCGGTGCCCATGCGAAAGAGCAGATGTCCACCGAATAGCGAACTGCCAGGGGAGTATCTCCAGCGTGCGCGCATCGGTATTGCGTTCCGGACCGGCAACTACTTCGCTGACCCGGAATTTCCAGGCCCGTGGGCTTGAGGCCGCCGGTATCGTGGAAGCAGTGTGCCCCGAGCACCGTTCGTCTCAATGAAAACGAGGAACACCATGTCACTGAAAGAGCGTCTGAAAGAAGACGTCGTTGCCCACATGAAGGCCGGCAACAAGACCGCGCTGACGACTGTCCGCAACGTTTTGGGCGAGATCAGCACCCGAGAGAAGTCCGGCAAGACGCCTGTGGAGCTGGACGACGCCCAAGTGACCTCGCTGCTGCAGAAGGAGGCGGCCAAGCGCCGCGATACCGCCCGCATCTACACCGAGGCGGGGGAGCCCGAGCGCGCCGAAGCCGAGGTCGCCGAAGCGGAGATCATCGAGGCGTACCTGCCGAAGGCACTGACGCGCGAGGAGGTCGAAGCGATCGTTGACGGGGCGATCGCGGCGTTGAAAGCCGATGGTCAGGAGCTGTCGATGCGCTCCATCGGCGTCGTGATGAAACCCGTCACCGCTAAAGTGGCGGGGCGTTTCGACGGCAAGACCGTCAGCGAGATTGTCCGCAGCCGCCTGGCGTAGCCGCTGCGGTGGCCGGTCATTTTGCCGGCGGCGAGGGCTTCTGCACACGGTGCGGTTGGACTCCTTCTGGTCGGAGACACAAAAACGCCCTGAAATCCTTGGATCTCAGGGCGTTTCCTGTTGTGCGCGGAGGGGGACTTGAACCCCCACCCCCTTTCGAGGACTAGCACCTCAAGCTAGCGCGTCTGCCATTCCGCCACCCGCGCAGGTGGTAATTCGGAGACGATTTCCGCCTTTCAGCGTTTCGCTTTTCTCCGAAGCAGCGAGAAAGACTCTAGCATGAAGTTTCCGGAAACAAATAATCGGGGCTTGTCGGTAGGCTGAAGCCAGCAATCAGCCCCCGCCACAAGGAGTGCCCCATGACTGAAATCCGGCCCGAGGACGAAGTTGTTCGGATCTGCCAGGAACTGATCCGAATCGACACCTCCAACTACGGCGACGGAACAGGTCCGGGGGAGCGTGCGGCGGCGGAATACACGGCGGGGCTGATGACCGAGGTGGGGCTGGAGGCCGAAATCTTCGAGTCGGCTCCCGGGCGGGCCAGCGTGGTTACAAGAATGGCGGGGGAGGACCCCTCCGCCAGCGCCCTCGTTGTCCACGGACACCTGGACGTCGTTCCCGCGCTCCGGGAGCAGTGGTCCGTGGATCCCTTCGGTGCCGAACTCAAGGACGGCCTGATCTGGGGCCGCGGCGCCGTCGACATGAAAGACATGGATGCCATGATCCTCGCGGTGCTGCGCAACTTCGCGCGCACCGGCCGCAAGCCCAAGCGGGACCTGATCTTCGCGTTCTTCGCCGATGAGGAAGCCGGCGGCCAATACGGTGCCCACTACGCCGTCGACAAACGACCGGAGCTGTTTGCGGGCGCCACCGAGGCAATCTCCGAAGTCGGCGGCTTTTCCGCCACCATCGGCGGCCAGCGCACCTACCTGCTGCAGACCGCCGAGAAGGGCCTGTCCTGGCTCCGCCTCGTGGCCCACGGCCGCGCCGGCCATGGCTCGCAGATCAACACGGACAATGCCGTGACGCGGCTCGCCAGCGCCGTCTCGCGGATCGGTGAATACAAGTGGCCGGTGGAGCTGACTCCCACCACCCGGCAGTTCCTGGACGGCGTGACCGAACTCACGGGCGTGGAGTTCGACCCGGATGACCCGGAAAAGATCCTCAAGGAGCTCGGTACCGTCGCCCGCTTCGTCGGCGCGACGCTGCAGAACACCACCAACCCCACGCTGCTCAAGGGCGGCTACAAACATAACGTGATCCCCGAGTCAGCCGAGGCCCTGGTGGACTGCCGGACCCTGCCGGGCCAGGAACAGCAGGTCCTCGAGATCGTCCGGGAACTCGCGGGGACCGGCGTCGACGTGAGCTACGTCCACAACGACGTCTCCCTGGAGGTCCCGTTCGCCGGGAACCTCGTCGATTCGATGATCGACGCCCTGCACTCCGAGGACCCCGGCGCCAAGGTCCTGCCGTATACACTCTCCGGCGGCACTGACAACAAGGCCCTGAGCCGGCTCGGCATCACCGGCTACGGCTTCGCCCCGCTCCAGCTGCCGGACGACCTCGACGTCACCGGAAGGTTCCACGGCGTCGACGAGCGCGGCCCCGCCGAGTCCCTGAAGTTCGGCGCCCGCGTGCTGGACACGCTGCTGACCAACTACTGA
>JAODMA010000025.1 GCA_025464545.1 Arthrobacter sp.
AGACTTGAGGGCAGCTCTTTTGAGTACCAAGATTAAGGAGGCCAGCTATGAGCAAACGTGCACGTAAACGTCGTGACCGTAAGCGTGGCGGCGCGAACCACGGTAAGCGCCCCAACGCCTAAGCAAAAGCTTGGATTACAGCTTTAAAGCGAATGACCCCGGACTCCTCACGGAATCCGGGGTCATTCGCTTTATGGGCTCTGGTGGTCAGGCCTCTACCGGGTTGCTGGCGTGGATCCGGTCGAGGATCGCGTTCTTGAGGTTCTCGGGGGCAGCCTCCGTGCACGAACGCTTCACCATCACGCGGATGACACATTCCAGGTCATACTGCTCGAAGCATTCCGGGCAGCCGTCCAGGTGGTCCTTGATCTCAGCGATGTCATCGTGCGTGAGCGCACCATCCAGATACTCGTAGATCCGTTGCATCCGGGCGTCGTCGCAATCGCCCAGTCCCTGGCAGTCGCTCATTTCCTGTTCTCCTGTTTGGTGCTTCCGGCCGTAGCTTTGGGTTCGGCGGCCTTGAATCCCCGCTCGGCCGCGTAGTCGGCGAGCATGTCGCGCAGCATCTTCCGGCCGCGGTGCAGCCGGGACATGACAGTCCCGATCGGGGTGTTCATGATGTCTGAAATTTCCTTGTACGCGAAGCCCTCGACGTCGGCGAAGTAGACGGCCAACCGGAACTCCTCCGGGATCGCCTGCAGGGCACGCTTCACATCCGAGTCCGGCAGATGGTCCAGCGCCTCAGCCTCGGCCGACCGCAACCCCGAGGAGGTGTGCGACTCGGCCCGGGCCAGTTGCCAGTCCTCGATCGTGTCCGAATTCGACTGCAGTGGCTCGCGTTGCCGCTTGCGGTACAGATTGATGTAGGTATTGGTCAGGATGCGGTACAGCCAAGCCTTCAGGTTGGTTCCCGGCTTGTACTGGTGGAATGCCGAGAACGCCTTGGTGTAGGCCTCCTGGACCAGGTCCTCGGCGTCCGCCGGGTTCCGGGCCATCCTCATGGCGGCGGAATACAGCTGGTCGACGTACTGCATGGCATCACGCTCGAACCGGACCCGGCGCTCTTCCACCGTTTCCGTGGAGGTGTCCAACGGCTGCCCGTCCACCACCATCTCCCGGGCAGGGTCAGGAGACGAGCCAACCGGGCTGGCTACAGGTGTGGTGCTGGGCGTGGCGTCGTTTCCGGCAACCTTGTGCGTGGCCGCAACGGCCGGATCCATGGAACTCATTGCCTTCAAGTCTACTGTCACGTTACGCAGGGCATCCGAAACTGCGCCCACGGACTCAACCCGTCGAACAGGCTTCTCCTTGACCCAGGGATTCCCGGGCACGGTCTCCAGCTTTACGCTTTCCTTCACGAGCAACACATCTCCACCTTCCGTGCCTTCGTCGTGCGGCGGCAACGGCTACCGTTACGGCACCGCCCTGCTTGCACCGTTGCCACAGCTGTTCTGGGCTGCTGGAACCGGCCAGTCATTCCGGGCGCGGTCCCACTCCAAATCCGGCCACGCTACGCGACCCGAACCTGCAATTCACAACCACGCGCAACAGGCAAATATTCCGCAAAAGTGTAAGACTAGAACCGGTTCTCCCGCTTCGATTCCGCGGTTCGTCCATCCAGGAGGAAATTCATGTCCTTTGTCCGTTTTCTTGCCCGGCCCATGCTCGCCTCCAGTTTCGTCCTCGCAGGCATGGACAAGCTGAAGAACGCGGATGACACTGCGACACAGCTGTCCCCCCTGTTGCACCGTGCGGCTGCATCGCTGCCCTTCCAGGCCGACGAGAAAGTCCTGGCCCGCGTTCTCGGCGGCGCCCAGATTGGCGCCGGAGTCTGCCTCGCCCTGGGCAAGGCATCGCGCCTCGCCGCCACCGTGCTGGCCGTCATCTCGGCACTGAACGGCTACGTCGAGTGGCGCAGCGCTGACGCCTCTTCCAAGGCGGGCCGTGATTCCCGCCGCAAGCAGCTGCTCAGGAACGTCACGCTGACCGGTGGCGTCCTGCTCGCTTCCGTCGACACGAATGGAAAACCCGGCCTCGCCTGGCGAGCGGAGCACCTCGCTGCCGATGCCAGGAAAAGCGCCGGGTACCTCGCCTCGGACGTGAAGAAGAGCACGGGCAAGCAGCTGAAGAAGGCCGACAAGGCCGTCCGCAAGGCCGTAGACCACACGGCCGGAGCATAAGAGAGCAATGACAGGCGCCACCCCCGCAGCAGCTGCCAACCCCGTCCCGGCCGACCAGGCACCGCACTGGCGGGCTCCGCACGCCGGAGGGCCCGTCGACGCGACAGTCACCGTTCCGGGGTCCAAGTCCCTGACCAACAGGTACCTGGTGCTTGCTGCCCTTGCGGACGGCCCCTCGCGTCTGCGGGCTCCGCTGCACTCCCGTGACTCGGCGCTGATGATCGAGGCGCTCCGCCAGCTCGGGGCCACCATCACCGAGATTCCCGGCGACGGCACCTTCGGCCCGGACCTTAAGATCACGCCGATCGGGCTGGACGTGCCGGCGTCCGCCAGCAGCATCGACTGCGGGCTCGCCGGCACCGTCATGCGCTTTGTCCCCCCGCTGGCCGCCCTGCGCCCCGGTAAGACGCTGTTCGACGGCGACCCGCACGCCCGCAAGCGGCCGATGGGCACCATCATCGAGGCGCTGACCGGACTCGGCGTCAAAGTCCAGGCGCCCGACGGCGGTGTGGCGTCGTCCCTGCCGTTCACCGTCCACGGCACGGGGACCGTGCGCGGCGGCCACCTCATCATCGACGCCAGCGCTTCCTCGCAGTTCGTCTCGGCCCTGTTATTGGCCGGTGCCCGCTTCGCGGAGGGGCTTCACCTTGAGCATGCCAGCGTGGAATACCCTGGCAAGCCCGTGCCCAGCCTTGACCACATCAACATGACGGTCGCCGTGCTGCGCACAGTCGGAGTCGGGGTCGATGACTCACGTCCCAACCACTGGGTCGTCTCCCCCGGCAGCATCCGCGCCTTCGACCACCGGATCGAACAGGACCTCTCCAACGCCGGCCCGTTCCTGGCGGCCGCGCTGGCAACCGGGGGCACCGTGCGCATCCCTGACTGGCCGGCCGAAACCACCCAGGTGGGCGATCTCTGGCGGAGCATCCTGACCACCATGGGAGCGACCGTCACGCTGGAGGACGGGATGCTCACCGTCACCGGAGGGCCGGCAATCCGGGGCGGCGATTTCGATGAAACCAGCGAACTCGCGCCGACCGTCGCGGCCCTGTGTGCCCTGGCCACCGGCCCCTCCCGGCTGAGCGGCATTGCCCACCTACGGGGGCACGAAACGGACCGTCTCGCCGCGCTCGTGGCCGAGATCAACCGCCTCGGCGGGGACGCCGAGGAAACCAGCGACGGACTCATCATCCGCCCGGCCGCGCTGCACGGCGGCGTCGTCCGCAGCTACGCCGACCACCGGATGGCCACTGCCGGGGCCATCCTGGGTCTCGCGGTGCCCGGCGTCGAGGTCGAGGACATCGCCACCACGGCCAAGACCATGCCGGACTTCCCCCGGCTCTGGGAAGCCATGCTGGCCCAGGGCAGCACCGCCAAGACGTACACCGCGGGCCCCGCCGTGCCCGGCGTCCAGCAGAAGGACGCCGCCCGTGGCCCGCAGCACTGATTCCTGGGACGAATCCGACGTCCGGGTCCGTCCGAATAAGAAGGGCACCCGGCCGCGCACCAAGGACCGTCCCAGCCATGATGACGCCGTCACCGGCCGGATCATCACCGTTGACCGGGGCCGCTACACCGCCGTCGTCGACGAAGGCGCCGGAACGGAGCGCACGATCATCGCGGCCCGTGCCCGCGAGCTGCGCCGCAACCCGGTGGTGGCCGGCGACTTCGTCTCGCTCGTGGGGGACGTCACCGGAGAACCGGACACCCTGGCCCGGCTCGTGAAGATCCAGGACCGCAGGACGCTGCTGCGGCGCAGTGCCGACGACACCGACCCGATCGAACGCGCCGTCGTCGCCAACGCCGACCAGCTTGTGATCGTGGTGGCGGCCGCCAATCCTGAGCCGCGGACGGGTTTCATCGACCGTGCCCTCGTGGCGGCGTACGACGCCGGCATCGATCCGCTGCTGCTGGTGACCAAAGCCGACGTCAAGGATCCCGCCGAGCTGCTTTCCAACTACCGGCACCTGGACGTCCCGGTCATCATCAGCAAGACCGCGGATTCGGCAGCCTCGGGCATC
>JAODMA010000287.1 GCA_025464545.1 Arthrobacter sp.
GGACAACGTCTACGCCGGGCTGAAGTCCTCGCCGGTCACCGACGTCCATGTGTTCGGCCGCCGCGGCCCGGCCCAGGTCAAGTTCACCCCGCTGGAGCTGCGCGAGCTCTCCCACTCAATGGACGTCGACATCATCCTCTACCCGGAGGACTTCGTGTTCGACGAGGAATCGGACCGCCAGATCCAGAGCAACAACCAGACCAAGACCAGGGTGGGCACCCTCACCAACTGGATTGCCGAGCAGCCCGAGGACCTTACCGAGCTGAAGGCCTCCCGCCGCCTGCACCTGCACTTCCTGCACAGCCCGGTTGAGGTGTACGACGACGCCGACGCCCCCGGCCGCGTCGCCGGCATGAAGTTTGAGCGCACCGAGCTGGACGGCACGGGCAACGCCCGCGGCACCGGCGAGTTTGTGGATTACCCGGTCCAGGCCGTGTACCGCGCCATCGGCTACTTCGGTTCCTCACTGCCGGAGGTGGAGTTCGACCACAGCAAGGGGGTTGTGCCGAACGACGGCGGCCGCGTCCTCGACGCCTCCGGCACCCATGTGCCGGGCATCTACGCCACCGGCTGGATCAAGCGCGGACCCGTGGGCCTGATCGGCCACACCAAGGGCGATGCACTGGAAACCGTGACATATCTACTGGAGGACCGCGACCAGCTGCCCCTCGCCGCCGCTCCCGCACCGGAGGCCGTCGTCGAACTCCTCGCGGCCCGCGGCGTGCAGTACACCAGCTGGGAAGGCTGGCTGGCCCTGGACGAACACGAGCGTGCCCTGGGTGCCAAGGCGTCAGAGGTCGGCGAGTCCCACGGCGTCCCGGTCCAACGCGAGCGCATCAAGGTAGTGCCCCGCGAGCACATGGTGGAGATCTCCCGCGGCGGGGTTGCAGCCCAGCTCTAGGCTCCGGTTTTGCCCATTCGCCACCGGTAGTCAGTAGGCTTACCGTCATGAGGCTCCGTCATAGCAACGCGTCCGGCCGTGGGTACCGCCGGGTCCCCGCCGGTACCGGGTTCAGCTACAAGGACCTTGACGGGTCCACGCTGCCTCCCGGGCCGGTGCGGGAGCGGCTGGAAAGCATCGGTATTCCGCCGGCCTGGACGGATGTCTGGATCGCCCCGTACGACAACGGGCACATCCAGGCCACTGGCCTGGACGCGGTGGGCCGGCGGCAGTACATCTACCACCCGTCCTGGCGCGAACGGAAGGACCGGCTGAAGTTCGACCGTTCGCTTCAGCTGGCCGAAACCCTGCCCTCCGCGCGCCGGCTGGTGACCAAGGACCTGCGCTCCGAGGGACTGACCCGTGAGCGGGTGCTGGCGGCCGCCTTCCGGATGCTGGACAGCGGATCCCTGCGGGTTGGCTCGGAGCGCTACACCAACGAAAACGGCAGCCACGGTCTCGCCACCCTGCTCTGCGCCCACGTCAAAGTGCACAAGGACGAGCTGAGGCTCAGTTTTCCCGCCAAAAGCGGCAAGACCTGGGAGTCGCGGATCAGGGACGCCGACCTTGCCGCCGTGGTGCGACAGCTCAAGCGGCGTGGCGGCAACGCCCGGTTGCTGGCGTACAAGGACGGCCGGAGCTGGCACCCGGTGTCCAGCGCCGATATCAACGAGTACGTCAAGGAGCGCACCGGCGAGGACTTCACCGCGAAGGACTTCCGCACCCTGCGGGGGACGGTCGCTGCTGCCGTCAGCCTGGCGAAGAGCGGTCCGCAGCCCAGGGTGGCGGCCCGCAAGAGCGCCGTCAGTGTTGCCATGCAGGACGCCGCCGCGGTCCTGGGCAACACGCCGTCGATCGCCCGGAAGAGCTACGTGGACCCGCGCCTGGTGGACCACTTTGCCGCGGGGGAGACGATCGATCCGAAGCGGCTCGACTCGGCCGAATCCGAGCTCCGGTCATTGCTGTACCAGGAAGGCAACGTGGTTCCGCTGCGGAAGGCCGCGGGCTGACTTCTGCGGAGGGCGGCTACATCCGGCCAAAGCGTGCCCGGACCAGCGCGAACGCGCCGTAGGCAATAAACCCGGCTCCAATGGCCACAAGCAGAGCCGGTCCAAAGGGGTGGTCCTGCAGGGCCTTGAGGCTTCCGTCGAGGCCCGTGGAGGAGCCCGGATCGTTGGTGGCCGCCGCGATGACGAAGAGCAGCCCGGTCAGGACCAGGGCAATACCCTTGGCGATGTGGCCGGCGACTCCCAGGACGCTGACGAGGTGGCCACGGTGCGTTCCCTCAAAATAGCGTAGTTCGTCCTTGAACTTCTTCCCGACCCCTTTAACGATGAAGTACACCCCGATCCCGCTGATCGTCAGGCCGAGGGCGATCAGCACGGGAACCCCGAAGGGGCTGTGTACCAGCGCCGTGCTGAAGTCCCGCGTGGAGTCGCCGGAATCCCCGCCGTTGCCAAGCGCGAAGCCAGCGAAGCTCAGGCCCACGCTGCCGTAGGCGACGCTCAGGAAGCCGGAGGAAACGAGCTTGCCCAGCCGCTTGCCACGCGGGAGGTGGCGGGCGCGCAGCGTCGCCTCGCTGAGCTGCCAGAGCGAAAGCCCGGCGCAGCCAATGAATCCGGCCCACATCACGGCGGGCCCCCAGGGGTTGGCGGCGAGTTGCTCGATGGCGCCGGTCGGTTCGGCCTGGCCCGGGGCGCCCAGCACGAGGGCGACGGCAATCGCGCCGATCACGATGTGCAGCAGCGCCATCACGGCGAAGCCCGCGCGTGCGACGACGTCGAGCACTGTGCTGTTCGACGCCGCCTCCGCGGCGTCTGCCGCTTCCCCGATAGCCGTTTCGTTGGATAACATCCGCTCCGTCCCCGTCCGTCCGTTCAGCCGTCTTTTCTTAAACCGTTCATGGGACCTTCGGGGTGGACATTACCGGCACCGGCCCCCACGATCGTCACGGTGCACCGGACTATGAGTCCGCCGGGGGCGGAGTCCACTTCGATCAGGGTCCCGCCCTGTTCGATCACGGCGTACGTTTCCGACCCGGCTTCCACGGTGAAACCGCGCGAGGCGGCGTCCTGCCTCGCGTTCGCCAGCGCGGCCTGGCGGAGACTGTCCAGGTACCCCGGCTCATCGGCCCGGGAAGGGTCGCCGAAGGACCAGCCGAAGAGCTGCCCACTTTCTTTCATGGCCCCGATCTTACGCTCAGGTCCCGTGCGTCCGGGGTTGCCAGCACCCGGAACGCCGGGACTACCAAGATGTTGATAAGTGTGCTTACTATAGCTGAATCATGCCCGCGGTTTTGGACATGCCCTCCCGGCGGCAACAGCGCCAGCGTGTGCCGCCGTGACTTCGGATTCGACTAGACGATAGGAAGCTCAACATGGCAGGTAATCTTGTTGCCCGATCCATTCACGACCTGACGGCGGGCGCCTGGTTCGGCGGCTCCCTGATGGGCGCCATTGGTCTGAACGGCGCCGCGGCGGAGGCCACAGACCCCGCCGAACGCACCCGGCTTTCGAGCCTGGGCTGGAAGAAGTGGGCGCCCGTCCAGACAGCAGCGTTCAGCGCTCATATCCTCGCCGGGCTCGCCGTCATCTGGGAGAACAAGGACCGGTTGACCAAACAGGACGGCGTGACCCGACTGACGATTTACAAGACGATTGTCACGCTGGCCGGCGCCGCCGTGACGCTCTACGCAGGCCTGCAGGGCGCCAAGGTGGACAAGCTGGCCAGTGAAGGCGCTGAGGGTGCAACGGAGCCGAAGCCCGGCGCGTCCGACGAACTCCGATCCGCGCAGCAGCAGTTGAAGATTCTGCAGTGGGCAATCCCGGTCTTCGCCGGCTGGGTGATCGTGCTCGGCGCCAAGCATGGCGAAATGCAGCGCCCGAAGAACGTCTTCAAGGGCCTCAACCGCTGATCAGCGTCGCGCCGATCCCAGGATAAACACAAAGGCCTCCGGGCG
>JAODMA010000314.1 GCA_025464545.1 Arthrobacter sp.
TGCTGCGACCAGCCGCCGGCGGCCGTCCGGGACTGGACGTGCCGCGTCCCGGTCTTGGCGGCGAGCGCCGCACCGCGGCTGATCACGGCCACCGAGTAGCCACCCCGGCGGACCAGCACGGCGCCGATCCGGCGCGGCTGGCCGGCGAGGCTTGCCACGCGGGACACTGCGTCGCTCCCGCGGCCGGGCCGTCCATCCACCGGCCACGGCGGCTGGAGGAGGGCGAGGGCACCGTCCGCGGCACGCAGCTGCAATCCGCCGTCGAGCTCTGCTTCGGCCACAGAGCCGTGGCTCGCGGTGAAGCGCTCAACCCAGCCGGGCAAGCGGTCACCGGAAACAAACGCCAGGCGGGTCTCGGTGGTGGCCATGAGGCGGGGCTCCGTTGGGTAGGTGTCGGGGCAGGCAGGAACTAGAAGTAGCCTATCTATGTGGATGATCTCTTTGGCGCAGGGCAGGATAACGCCGGTGCAAACGACGACGACGCCGAAGAGTCCGGGGACAGCCGGCCCGCGGGCGGCGGCCCCTCGTCGCCCCGCGGCCCGCTGGCGGTCCGGATGCGGCCCCGGACGCTGGACGACGTGGTGGGCCAGCAGCATCTTCTGGGCCAGGGGTCCCCGCTGCGCCAGCTGGCGGCCGGAACGGACGCGACGGGTCCCGCCGGCCCGAGCTCGCTGATTCTCTGGGGGCCTCCGGGAACGGGCAAAACCACGCTCGCGCACGTGATAGCGAAAGGTCCGGGCCGGAAGTTCGTGGAGCTCTCCGCGATCACCGCCGGCGTCAAGGACGTCCGCCGGGTCATGGAGGAGGCCTTGACCGCCCGTGACCTTTTCAAGACCACCACGGTGCTGTTCCTGGATGAGATCCACCGCTTCAACAAGGCCCAGCAGGACGCCCTGTTGCCCGGCGTCGAAAACCGCTGGGTGGTGCTGGTGGCAGCAACCACCGAAAACCCTTCCTTCTCGGTCGTCTCCCCGCTGCTCTCCCGTTCCCTGCTGCTGACCCTGAAGCCGCTCACCGACGCGGATGTCGAGGGCCTGCTGCTGCGGGCGACGACGGATGTCAGGGGGCTGGGTGGCAAGGTTGAACTCAGCTCCGAGGCTCTGGCGCACCTCGTCCGGCTTTCCGGCGGGGACGCCCGCCGGGCGCTGACAGCGCTTGAGGCCGCCGCCGGGGTCGCGTTCGGTGACGCGGACGACATCGACGCAGTCGATATCGACACCGCCGCCGGTCCGCCCGGGCCTGCCCCGGTCACGATCGAGCTGAAGCACACGGAGCGGGCCCTCGACGTGGCGTCGGTACGGTACGACCGGGCCGGGGACCAGCATTACGACGTTGCCAGCGCCTTCATCAAGTCCATTCGGGGCTCCGACGTCGACGCCGCCCTCCACTACCTCGCGCGGATGCTCGAGGCGGGGGAGGACCCGCGGTTCGTTGCCCGGCGCATCGTCATCTCCGCGGCCGAGGACGTCGGCATGGCCGATCCCACGGCGCTGCAGACCGCGGTCGCCGCGGCGCAGGCCGTGCAGCTGATCGGGATGCCCGAGGGCCGCATCGTCCTGGCCGAGGCGGTGGTCCACCTGGCCACGGCGCCCAAGTCCAACGCTGCCTACATGGGCCTCAACCAGGCGGTCGCCGATGTCCGGGCCGGACTGGGCAACGGCATCCCCGCGCATCTGCGGGACGCCCATTACCCGGGCTCCAAGCAGTTGGGCCACGGGAAGGGCTACAAATATGCCCATGACGCACCGCACTCGGTGGCCACCCAGCAGTACCCGCCGGACGACCTGGTGGGACGCAACTACTACGAACCGACCGCCAACGGCGCGGAGCGGGACATCTCCACCCGGCTGGAGCGGCTGCGGAAGATTATCCGCGGCCAGTAATGGCGGCCGGCATAACTGCCCGTTGACTTACGGTCCGTGGGGTCTAACGTTGAAATACGTCAGCATGAGTTGAAATACGTCAGCATGATCTGCTGCACGTGCGTGGTCTCCAGTGTCCCCTTTCACGTCGTCCCGTTCTCAGGTCGTGACCCATGTCCGTGAATTTCGTTACAGCTACGGCTATCAAGTCCTTCGACGTTCCGGACAAGAAGCGGTGTCCGGACAAAGCCGAATTCGATCTTGTCACTGTGAACGATTACTCCGTGGCGCGCCTGATCCTGGGCCCGGGCTGGCGCTGGTCCGAGTGCATGAAACCATTCGAGCAGACCGAGCAGTGCCAGCATCACCACCTTGGATTCTGTGTTTCCGGGGCGATGGAAGTGGAAACCGTGGAAGGCGTGCGCTCCACCATCCAAGCCAACGACACGTACGCGATCCCGCCCGGCCATGACGAATGGGTGGTCGGGGCCGACTCGTTCGTGGCCGTGGAATTCCTGGGTGCGGCCTCGTTCGGGCGGCGCGGGAGCCGCGGCCTGCACGCGAGGATCTGACTGCGCGCGGGTCCCATCATGCTAGGCTTGTTCGTTGTCTGGCAAGGCACGGACGCACAATCCACCGGTATTCAGCATTTTGTGCTGTTTTGAATGGATTTGCCCTGTGCCCAGTAGCAAAAGGCAGCGGTTGGCCGATGCTCTCCATCGTGGAGGCCAGTAACACTGACACACCGCAGATATTGGAAGGACACA